>JBHHXS010000012.1:0-23370 GCA_046757145.1 Phycisphaerae bacterium
CTCGCTCGCGGTCGACCTTGTCCGAGCGACGCGCGTCGTCGAGAGAGCGGAGAATGCGCATAAGGACGGCTACGGGGGCAACGCCGCTGAGGCAATCCTCATCCCCCCCCGGTCCAATCCAAAGCCACAGCAGGGCGTCGAAGCACTGTACAGGTGAGGAGAGTATCTGCTGGACAGCCCCCGAGAGATCCACACTGGTCTTACCGGCGCCGAGCAATCTAGTGTACGCTTGATCACACGAGCCCATGGGCAGCGACGGAAACAGTGTGATAAGCTGATCAGGCCAGGTATCCGGGTGGGACTTGGCAAGGCACCTGCACACCAAGTCCATTAACGCTTCGGATTCGACGGCGGTAATCACGCCGCCGACCGATTCGGGCGCCTCAGTAAGGTAGGCGACGGCACCGTCAAGTGCTGCGTCGATGCCCCCGAATTCTCCGATATGTGCAGCTATCAACCATAGCAGCAGTGCCTGCGCGTTGCCCGCCTGCATCGCTTTGCCGGCGCGTGTGCAGAAATGGTCATAACAATGTTGCAGAGCCTCGGCAGGCGGTGCCTCCTTCCGATGCCTGTACTCGCGTATGTACTGTTCCACTGCTGTCCATCGTGCCTGTGGATCATGGACCTTCTTAAAGTCTTGCAGCAGCCGGTCCTCAGGCGAAAGAGAACTGGTGGTATACATTATGGTATACGGAGCGCGGGCGGTGATCTCGATGTTGGCATGCTGCTTCAGCACTCCACGGGCGCGCGTCCACCATTTCTTCCACTGGTCGTGCCCCATTACGACGGGGACGAGCAGAGATTCGAGCTCGTCACGGGTGATCTTACCTTGTCGTTGCTTTAACAGGTGGATGACGACGGCGACAGGGTCGTCGTGCAGTCGGGAAGCGAGCCGGTCGGGAGTAAAGAGGCGCATCACCTCGAAATCGTCAGGTGACGCCGGGCGATACCCATCAGCCAGGCGTATGGCATCCAGCGTGTCGCACCGCAACATGCCTGCCGGACCGTTGGAGTCCTGTGTGCTGAGACGGTCTCCGTGGGCGACCGCAATCGTAACCTGCCAGGTCGTGGTATCGATTCTCTCGACCCTTGCGGCACCCGCCTCGTCGCGCGGACATAGGAAGCTGCCCTCCGTAATGGCCAGACATACATCCAACGTGCGCAGCGCGCGCCGAACGGGGCGCCCGCCTTCGATTCCTGATTCACGAATCAGCACGTCAATGCCGTCGTCGTTTGTATACGTTGCGCGGTAGAGTTCGGCGACCTGCTTGCGGATCTCGGCACTGTCCCCCAGTGCCAGGAGAAACGGTCCTGCAACAGCCAGGGCCTGCGACGCCTGCTGCCGGGCGGATATGCCTTCGAGTGCAGCCCAGGCCAGGGACTCGGCTTCCGCAACGCGGCCGAGGCGCCCTAGCTCTTTGAGCACAACCGCATAATCAATCAGTCGTGCTGGAGTGACGTCTGCGGACTCCGTGATCCGCAGCCATTCCTCCTCAACCGTACGCAAGTTCCCGCTTGCAACGAGTTTGACAAGCGATTCGGGTCGCATCATCGGATAATATCAGCCCCCTCGTCAGCCTCGAACGCTAATAAGACCCACCAGTATGACAACTGCGGAACCGGTTGTCGAGTAGCGCCGAAGGTTGCAAGCATTGAAGCATCCAACGCCGGGCAATCGCATCTTGATCTGAAGTGGCGTCCTGCATGCAGTTATCATTCATACGGGCTGACTCCGTCGACGAACCCGGGCTGAGCGCATCGACGTTGCGGGTGTGGCATACCGGTTGCGGGGGTTTAGATGCGATTACCATGCGTCGCGGAGGCGGATTCAAGGAAAAGGTGGGTACTCCGTGGCGCCGGATCACGCCACAATGAACAAGCAACCGCCGGCAAGGCTCGTGGTTGCTTGTTCAGCCCTTGCCGGGCGACTGTAGCGCGTACCGTTCAAGTGCATCGTGTTACCTGCCCGGCTCGCTCCTTCGCGGAGGGGAGCGCGCGCTGCAAGTGGCAGCGGAACGCCCTGGGCCACGATCCTTGGATACTTCCGAACCATTCGCAACGTCTGTGGAGGCCGTTTGCGCTGTCACGGAAGTAGACTGCGATCCCCAAGTCAGGATGCTGGCACAACCCAGCGCATTTCGGCTATACTGTGCGTTGTGGCGCCATTCAGGCGTAGGGTGTGGGGCAGCTACGATGCCTTATCGTACGATGAGTCTTGAAGAATTCGCCAAGCACGTCGGCGTTGATGAGCGTGAGGTACGGCGTCTCGCAGATCGAGGCAAGCTCCCGGGACACAAGCTTGCGGGACAATGGCGATTCCACCGGGCTCGTGTAACGGAATGGCTTCAGCAGGAGATGCACGCTCTGGACGAATCGCGTCTGATAGCCATCGAACGTTCCATGAGCACGGGGGGGGATCGCAGCGTAAGCGACCGTAACTGTGTGGTTACGGATCTTATAGGCCTGGACGGAATCGAGATTGCGCTCCCCGCACGAACGAAGGCCTCGGTCCTGCGGGAGCTTGTTAAGCTGGCTGAGCGCACCGGGTTGCTGTATGACGCACAGGGATTGCTGGAAGCGGTCGAGCAGCGCGAGGCTCTGTGTTCCACCGCGCTGCCCTCGGGCATTGCCATTCCGCACCCGAGGCAGCCCATGCCCTACGTCTCGGCTGAGCCCCTGATCTGCGTCGCACGACTTGCCCGGGGAGTGGGTTTCGGCTCGCCCGGCGGCGATCTGACGCGGCTGTTCTTCCTCATTTGCTGCCACACCGACCGGTATCATCTGCACGTACTGGCCCGCCTGATGCGCATTCTCGACCCGCCAACGATCGACCGGCTTCTCCACGCCAGCGCCTCCACGGAGTTGCTCGAGGTGCTCATAGAAAAAGAGAGAGAAGTCATCGCTAGGATGAGTTAGCGGCACCTTCGCTGCCGGCTGGCCGTTGCTGCTTCGTGTATAGGTGAGCGGACTGCGGTTCAGGACCAGCGTCTGCGTAAGGTGCCCATCAGGCCTTGCGTGCCTGGGGGGCGCTTGCGGCTTGGACGGTCGCGGGCCTTATGGAGCCCGGTAGCAGCATCGGTTCCCGCGTCCGATTGGTGAGCCCGACGTCTACAGGGGGGCATCTGCAGAGTTCGGCTCCCTAGCCCGTCTCACCCCGCGCGGGTGATTATGTCGGCACATTACACGCAAGACATGGTGCGCGCTTAGGGTTATACTTCACCGGAGTTGTCATGAGGACTATCGACGGTCGCTACATCATGCTGATTAGCCCACATGGGCTGATCCGCAGCGTCCACATGGAGCTGGGGCGAGATGCCGATACCGGAGGGCAAGTCAAGTATGTCGTCGAACTCGCTCGATCGCTCATCCGCCACCGCGAGGTGGAGAGGGTCGATCTCGTAACACGGCTGGTGCGTGATTCCAGAGTCGGTCCCCAATACGCCCGACCGATTGAACAGCTAGCCCCCGGTGTGAACATTGTGCGCATCGACTGTGGCCCACGGCGCTACTTGCGCAAGGAAAGCCTCTGGCCCTACCTCGACGGTTTCGCTGACGACGTCGTCCGCTACCTGCGCAGGTTGGGGCGTGCACCGGACCTGGTTCACGGGCATTACGCCGACGCCGGGTACGTGGCCTCTTGTCTGTCGGGCCTGCTGGACGTTCCCATGGCCTTCACCGGCCATTCGCTCGGGCGTGTCAAGAACCAGCGACTGATCGACCAGGGTAAGACAAAGGAGTTCATCGAGCAGCGATACCGCATAGGTCGACGAATCGAAGCCGAGGAGACCTCGCTGGAAGCGGCATCGTTCGTTGTGGCCAGCACCGCACAAGAAGTGAAGCAGCAGTACGCCAGCTACGACAACTACCAGCCGAGCCGGATGGTCGTGATTCCACCGGGCATGGATCTGAGTCGCTTTCGTCCGGCTCAGCGTTCCTCCCCTGCGTATCGCAGGATAATGAGCGAAGCCGCGCGCTTCCTTGCCAGGCCGCGCAAGCCTATGATCCTCGCCCTTTCCCGCCCTGATCCGCGGAAGAACGTGGCGTCCCTGATTCGTGCGTATGGAGAGAACGAACGACTGCGTGAGATGGCAAACCTCGGGCTGGTGCTGGGCGTGCGCGATGACATCCGTAGCATGGACAAGGGAGCCCGGGAAGTGCTTACTGAAGTGCTCCTGCTGATCGACTACTATGATCTGCACGGCCGAGTCGCCTACCCCAAACAGCACGACCCGGACGAGGTACCACTCTTTTACCAGCTTGCGGCGAAGACGAACGGGGTCTTTGTCAACCCCGCGTTGTCGGAACCGTTCGGTCTGACATTGATCGAGGCTGCTGCCAGCGGTCTTCCGGTGGTGGCGACACAGGATGGTGGCCCGCGTGACATCCTTTCATTGTGCGAGAACGGCTTGCTTGTCGACCCACTGGACACGCGCGGCATGGGAGAGGCGCTTGTTGCCGCCCTGTCGGACCGCGAGCGTTGGAAGCGATGGTCGAGGAACGGGATCATCGGAGCCCGGCGGCATTTCTCGTGGTCCGCACACGTTAACAAGTACATGCGCGTCGCCAGGACAACCATCACACAACATGAACGACGCCGTTTAGGTCAGGGCTCGAGACGCCGTGGCCGACCGGCCTCCAAACAGGATCTGCTCGTAGCAGATCGCCTGCTTCTGTGTGACATTGACAATACTCTGGTTGGTGACAAGGCTGCTCTGGCAGAGCTGCTGCGCCGATTGTCGACGGCGGATCCGAAGGTGGCGTTCGGGATCGCGACAGGGCGCAGTCTGGCTCTGGCATTACAGGTGCTGCGTGAATGGGACATACCAAAGCCACACGTCCTCATAACTTCGGTGGGAACCGCTTTGCACTACGGACCGCATCCGATCCAGGATCGAGGCTGGGAAATGGTGATTCGCTACCGGTGGCTGCCGGACGACATCCGACGGGTGATGGCGGACGCACCGGGCCTGCGGCTTCAGCCTCAGGAGGGACAAGCCGAGTATAAAATCAGCTATCTGGTGGATTCCGAGCAGACGTTCGATCCGAAGGATGTTGTGCGCAGGCTGCGCCATGCGGATCTGCAGGCCACCGTCGTCTACTCACATCAGGCGTACCTGGATCTCATCCCGATTCGGGCATCGAAGGGAAAAGCACTTCGTTACTTCGCGCTGAAATGGGATATCCCGATAGAACGATGCCTGGTAGCCGGCGACTCTGGAAACGACGCGGAGATGCTCACCGGTAACACCCTCGGCGTCGTCGTGGGCAATCACCAGAAGGATCTAGACGGACTCAAGGGCCAACCAGGCATCTACTTCGCTCAAGGCCATCACGCCTGGGGAGTTTTGGAAGGGATCGACCACTATGATTTCTTTGGTTCGCTGCACGCCCTCGAAAGGGACCCGGTAGCCGATGACCGAAGCACTCACCAGTTATCTCGGTGCATATCGTGAGAATGCCTATGCATTGCTGCGGCACTTTGCGAATCTGGGCAAGCCCTTCCTGTTGCGGTCGGAACTGCTGAACGAGCTCCAAAAAGTATATGGCGAGACGCCGTCGCCGGAGCGCATCGATACTCCGCTGTACCGCACGATCCGAGTAGCGCAAGAGGCAGCGGTAAGTGCGCCTTGGATGTGTTTGGCGGCAAGGCCGAGGATCGGGCGCTGGACGTACTTGCGCTTCCATATCGAGACCGTAGCGGTCGAGGAAATCTCCGTGAGTGAGTTCCTCGGATTCAAGGAGCGGTTGGTCAACGGAGATTCGCAGGCAGATGATTGGCCTCTGGAGATTGATCTTGAACCGTTCAATCGCGACTTTCCAAAGCTAAGGGAGTCGCGTTCGATCGGGCAGGGGGTGGCCTTCCTGAACCGACGCCTTTCCAGCGATCTCTACAAGGATCTGGACAACGGAGACAAAAGCCTGCTGGATTTCCTGCGCGTACATCACGTCAAGGGCGTACAGTTGATGCTCAACGATCGCATCAATGACGTGACGGAGCTTCGCCGTGCCATCCGGCAGGCTGACGACCTGCTTCGCAACGAACCACCCGACGCGGAATGGGCATCAGTAGAGGAGCGGCTTCCCATGCTCGGCTTTGAGCCGGGGTGGGGGCGTACGGTGGAGCGAATGAGGGACACGTTGTCGCTGCTGTCCGACATTCTAGAAGCGCCGGAACCATCCAACCTGGAGCGCTTCCTCAGTAGAGTGCCCATGATCTTCAGCATAGTGATCCTGTCTCCGCACGGTTTCTTCGGCCAATCCAATGTGCTGGGGCTGCCGGATACGGGAGGGCAGATCGTATACATCCTTGACCAAGTGCGAGCGCTGGAGAAGGAGATGCGAGGCCGCCTTTGGGCGCAGGGCATCAAGATCGAGCCTCAAATCCTCGTTGTCACTCGTCTGATTCCGGAGGCTCGCGGTACAACCTGCGATCAGCGTACGGAACCGATCATGGGGACACAGAACGCCCGTATTCTGCGCATCCCTTTTCGGAGCGACGACGGGGGCATCGTCGCTCAGTGGGTTTCGCGGTTCAAGGTGTGGCCCTATCTGGAACGGTTCGCCCTTGAGGCGGAGAAGGAAATCCTCGCCGAGTTGGGTCGCCCGCCTGCGCTTATCATCGGCAATTACTCTGATGGTTGTCTTGTGGCCTCGTTGATGTCGAGACGACTCCACGTAACGCAATGCAACGTCGCCCATGCGCTTGAGAAGAGCAAATACGTACACTCTGATTTGTACTGGGAGGACCACGAGGATTCTTATCACTTCTCCTGTCAGTTCACTGCCGACCTGATTTCCATGAACACTGCTGACTTCGTGATCACCAGCACGTATCAGGAGATCGCGGGCACGCGCGACAGTATGGGCCAGTACGAGAGCTATCACGCTTTCACAATGCCCGGGCTGCAGCGCGTGGTGAACGGGATAAACATCTTCGACCCGAAGTTCAATGTGGTCTCGCCGGGGGCCGATGCAAGTGTGTTCTTCACATACGCTCAGGGCGAGCGGCGACTTACCAGCCTGCATCCCCAACTGGATACGCTTGTGTTCGGGGCGGAGAAGTGTCCCGATGTGCGCGGCTGCCTGATTGACAGGAGCAAGCCTCTGGTTTTCACGATGGCCCGCCTTGACCGCATAAAGAACGTTGCGGGGCTGGTCGACTGGTATGGCAGCTCTCCGCAGCTTCGCCGGCTTGCCAATCTGTTCATCGTGGGTGGACATGTCGATCCCAAGCGGTCGAATGATCGCGAGGAGCGAGAACAGATCCACGCGATTCATGCCCTGGTCGACCGTCACGGATTGGATGGTGAGTTCCGTTGGGTCTGCTTCCAGCCGGAGAGGAACTTGGTAGGTGAACTCTACCGGTACGTTGCAGACCGCCGTGGCGTTTTTGTTCAGCCGGCGCTGTTTGAAGGGTTCGGTCTTAGCGTGATCGAGGCCATGTGTTCCGGTCTGCCCACGTTCGCGACCTGTAACGGCGGGCCACTGGAGATCATTGAAGATGGTGTCTCGGGGTTCCACATCGACCCCAACCGGGGCGAGGAGGCGGCCGCAGCCATCGCTGCTTTCATCGAGAAGAGCATCGAGGATCCCACGTACTGGGAGAGCTTCTCTGCGCGGGGGATAGAGAGAATCCAGGCGCGTTACACATGGGAACTGTATGCTAGACGCATGATGACACTGTCACGCGTGTACGGCTTCTGGCGCTTTGTAACCAACTTGGAGCGCGACGAAACGCGCCGCTACCTCGACATGCTGTACGGGCTCCAATACCGCCCGCTAGCAAAGCGCGTACCCCGTCCATTAGTTCGCAGCAGTAAGGTGTTCGGTGGCGGGTCGGCAGCCTGTTGACCTGCCTTCGGTGATGTTGATGGGACCGCGCACCATGTTGGTCTGAGGGCCTCGTAAGGCGCATGCGGTGGGTGGAGCGCCACCTGCCGCGCGGGCTGGGAAGAGCGACGGCTTCCCGTTACGACGGGCGGCAAAAGCACAGGCACATTGCGACTGCCGGCCCGCGTCTGCGGACTCATGAATGGGCCCGTTCGCTACCACACGCGCCTGTAGTCACCGATGGACACGCCGTGCCCTGTTGGATAAGCAGGCCCGAGAATCCCGTTCTGGATTGTGCACTCTCGAAGAGTGCCCGATAAACGCCGCGCCTGGACGCGGCCCAACGCCGGTTGGCTCGTCTGACCAACCCGGCCACTCAATAGGCCGATACGGTAGTTGCATGGGGCATGAACGTGACGGTGGAGGCAGGACTCCAGTGCGCGCTGCCACTAGCCTCACTGTCACTACGGGAGCAAACGAATGGGGCTCTGGGCCTGGATAGTAGACAAGCTGACTGAGGAGGCGCCGGCGTCGCGGCGCACGCCTCCGCACCCCACGGCTTCCACAAGCCCCAGCTATGGAGGTGAGACCACGGCGACGGCGGTGCTCACCCCGGGCGACGACTCCGGCAGCCAGGAAGAAGACCGCGACCGCCCGTGCTGGTGGGCACCTGAGGGTGACACGGTCTTGGAGCCCCCGCCGGTGCAGCGTCCGGAGCTGTCGACCGACGCGCGGGCCCTGGAAAACCTGCTTGTCTCTCACTTCGACGGGCACGACCTCAAGATGCCCCCTCTCATGCATGTAGCAGAGCGGGTCTTGACGCAGCTTCGCAAGAAGAACAGCGGGATGGGCACGGTGGCGCGTGTCATCGCTGAGGATCAGGTCGTAGCGGCCGGGGTTCTTCGCATGGCTAATTCACCCCTGTACCGGGGGCTGAACAAGATAACGGCGCTCCAGCCGGCTCTTACCCGTCTCGGTGTTCGGGCGATTCGCACCCTCATGATGCACCAGTCGCTGCACTCCGCCCTGTTCCAAGGCACAGGATGGAGCGCCGAGCTGGCCCGCGTTCTGTGGGAACGGTCGCTGGCTGGGGCCTGCGTTATGCGCGGCCTGTCCAAATTCACTGCCGTCGAATGCGAGGAAGCGCACCTGATCGGCTTGCTTCACGATATCGGAAGCGTCATCGTGCTCCGTGTGGCCCACGATGATCAGGTGTTTACTCACTACGATATGGACGCTGAGACCTTCGAGTATCTCTGTTTCGAGTGCCACCAGGAATTCGGAGAACTCATAGCTGAGGCGTGGCAGCTTCCGGAGAACCTGAAGGCGCTCATCGCTGACCACCACGCGTTCCCGCTCCCCGGCGATCCGTTGCGGACCGAGCGCCTGCAGTTGCAACTCACTGACATGATACTGTCCCTGTTGGGGTACGCCGTCCACGTTCCGTATGATCTGCTCCGGACTCGCGTCGTCTCGGAACTCGGGTTGGATGAGCGCCCCGGCTTCATCGACTTCCTCGAGAAGCTCCCCGACGACTTGGACGAGACCATCGGCTCGCTTTGATCACTGGGCAGAAGCGGCGCGCGTATCGCGTGCCCGCAGGCGTAGAGCGATCAACGACGCGGATCCATGCGCGTACCGCAGTGCCGGCGCCGGGTGTAGGGCGTCGCCGTGCCTGCGGTCAGGTGCCGCGTATGTGCCGAAGGGTCGCTGCCCCGTACTCGGGCAGCGTTACTTTCGCTTACTGGTTCCCGTCGTCTCGGCGGTCTTGAACAGGCCGGACCCGTCCCATTCGCTCCACTCCCATTCGATGGTATCGTCGTCGACGAAGGTGACGGTGCCCTTGCCCTTGGACTTGCCCCAGGGGTTCCTTCCTTTGACCTTCATCTTCCAGGTTTTTGTTTCGTCACAGAAGGTTGCGGTTCCCCGCGCGGTTCCTCCCTGGCTGTCGAACCACCAGATACGATACTTCTTCGCCTTGGGGTCATAGGTCCACAGCCCCACGCCCTTCATCTTCCCAAGCTCACCCATGTCGTAGTCGCCGTGTTCCACCAGGTATCGCTTGTCGAGGGTCCATTCCATGGTCCTGCTGCCCGTGCCTGACAACGGCTCGTCAAGCACGCACAACGTCGTTTCGCTCGTTCCCTCCCACTCGCCGAGGAACATGGCAAGCTTGTCCAACTCGATGGGCCTCTCGGGCATCATCTCCTTGAGCTGTTCTATGGTGTATTTGGGCATGCAACCGGTAAGTGCACCGACGCCTAGTGTGAGAACCACTGCACGCAGACAGTTGTACCTTGTCATGACGATGCTCTCCTAAACATGTTATAGGATCGGACCATGATTCGATTGTAGATAGGTGAACGGGCTCCAACAAGGAGGCGCGGCCCTTCTACCGATCGAAGCCGCCCAGCGATGCCCGCGGGTACGCGCCCGCGCGTCCCCGCATGCCGGTAGTGTATGGCGGTCACGCGACTGCCAGTATTTCCGCCAGACGCTCAACGATATGCTGTGGTCTGACCCCAGTGTGTTGTTCGATCTGGTGCCGACAACTGAACCCGGACACCGCGACGGCCGCGTCGCCGTGTTGGCGTATGGCGGGGAAGAGACGCTCCTCACCGATGGCACGGGCGACTTCATAGTGTCTCCTTTCGTACCCGAACGATCCGGCCATGCCGCAGCAGCCGCTGTCGATCTGAGAGGCGGAGGATCCCCAGGCACACTGTAACAGGGCGACGGCGTCCTCCGCACCGACGAGCGCCCTCTGGTGGCAATGGGCGTGGTAAAGTAGCCGACCTGGGGGCTCTGCGAAACTGAGTGCCTCGGGCTCAGCGGCCAGCAAGTTACGGAGGAAGGTCTCGATCATCATCGCGCGTCCGGCGACGACGTTGGCGGCAGGGCCAGGGACCAAACGCACGTATTCGTCGACGAAGGTGAGAATACAGCTTGGTTCCGTACCTATGATCGGCAATCCCTCCCAGGCGTACCGGGCGAGCTTGCCCACGCTGAGTCTTGCAAGCAGTTTGGCCTCACCGAGCAGCCCTTTGCTTATCAGCGGTCGACCACAACAGTCCATCTGGGGGCATTTCACATCGAACCCAGCCCGTTCCAGCAGGGTGACTGCACCGATCCCGACTTGGGGAACGAAGTAGTTGGTCCAACAATCGACGAAGTAGACGACCGGACCCCGGGCACCGCCGTGCCTCGTGCGATGCCGTCGATACCACGCGCGGAACGTCTGCGCAGCGAAAGAAGGAGGTGGTATGCGGCGGTCGAGGCCGAAACGGCTTTCGACCCATGCTCGCACGGGCATTGACCGGGCGATCAGATTGCTGATTCTGGGGAATAGGCTGGCACGCCGCGCTAATCTCGGCAGATCTGCAACCACACGCGCCAGGGGGTCGACGCCGTGAGTAAGATGCCGTCGGGCGAGGTGTTCCGCCTTGAGGCTCGCCATGTCCACACCTGTCGGACACTCGGTCTTGCATGCCTTACACGAGAGGCACAGGTCCATTACCTCATCGAGGCTCTCATCGTCAAGTCCGTTAAGCAATCCGCGGTTGGACACGGCAGCGCGCAGCGCCAGGGCGCGTGCGCGCGTGGTATGGGTCTCGTCGTGGGTGGCCATGTACGAAGGACACATAGTGCCCGCGAACCTCTGGCGACATTGGCCCACCCCGGTGCACATCTGTGCGAGTCCCGCAATTCCGTCGTGGGGCGAGAAATCGAAATGTGTTTTCGTGCGGTCGGGCGAATAGGTCCCGCCGTAGCGCAGGTGCTCGGTCATTGGCCACGGATCTACGATCTTGTGCGGGTTGAGCATCCCTTTGGGGTCGAAGAGCGACTTTATGCGTTGGAAAGCGGCAGTAATACGTGGCCCGTACATCTTCTCCAGCCAGCAAGATCGGATGATCCCGTCGCCGTGTTCGCCGGTCGTTGTACCGCCGAACTCCACCGCCAGTTCAGACACCGCATCGGCGATGCGTCGCATGCGCTCCACGTCGGACGTTGCTCTGAGATTGAGCACGGGGCGCATGTGGATGCATCCGACGCTGGCATGGGCGTAGTACCCGGCCTGTTCAATGCCCTCGGATTGTAGGATCTCGGTAAAGCGCTTGATGTAGACGCTGAGGTGCTCCGGAGCTACCGCGGTATCCTCGACGCATGCGATCGGCTGTGCATCTCCGGGTTTGGACATGAGCAGCCCCAAGCCGCTTTTGCGCAGGTTCCATACATCCGCCTGCCTGGTTTTTTCCAGTACCTTTGGGGCCGCGTAGGCGCCTACAGCCTCGGCCTGGGATGCCACTGCGTCGAGGCGCGAATCTAGACTCCCAGGTTCATCGTCAAAGAGCTCGACGATGAGGATGGCCGCAGGGTCGCCTTGGAGGAAGTCACAGCGCTTGCTCAGAGCGGAATTAGCGCGGCCGCCCTCGATAATCATGCGATCCACGAGCTCCACCGCGCCTGGCGCGTGTTTCAGCAGCGGGGGCACAGCGCCGAGCGCGGTGAACACATCGTCGAAATGAAGCAGTACCAACCCCATGAGTTTCGGCGTCGGGACGACTTTGAGCGTTGCTCGGACGATGATGCCCAGAGTGCCCTCGCTTCCACACAGAATCTTGATGGCATCTGCGGGGGCACCTGGCGGCCCCAGGCGGTCTAGACCGTAGCCTCCGTTGCTCCGGAGGATCTTCGGAAAACGCCGCTGAATCTCAGCGTGGAACTCGTCACGGATTCGTGCCAGCTCGCGATTCAGGCTGGCCGCGCGCTCTTTGCCCCCCCGATTGGACTCGGGCCCTGAGAGGGCTCCCTCCCCGAACATGACCAGCTCTCCGTCTGCGAGCACGACGGTTAGACCCGTTACATGGTCCACCGTCCGACCATACACGACGGAATGGGCGCCGCAGGAGTTGTTGGCGATCATCCCCCCGATCGTCGCACGGCTGCTCGTGGCTACGTCAGGGGCGAATTGCAGGTCGTATTGCTTCAAATGGGCGTTAAGTTCATCAAGTACAACACCGGGTTCAACGCTGATAGTCCTTTGATCGAGATTCAGTGTGCCGATCCCGGTAAGATGTCGCGAGAGATCTATCTGGACGCCCGGGCCCACGGCCCCTCCTGTTAAACCGGTACCAGCACCGCGCGGTATGATTGATGCGCCCGCGGCACGGCACTCCCGTACGGTTGCAATGACGTCGTCCACCGTCTTCGGGAGAACAACACCGAGGGGAATGATCTCATACAGGCTGGCATCTGTGGCGTAGATCGTGCGTGACAGCGCGTCGAACCTCACCTCGCCCGCGATCGTTTCCGCAAGCCTGCGCGCGAGCGAGGCGGCGTGAACCGCTTCGTTCCCGCCCTGTCGGAAAGATTCGTTCAACTCGTCGACTACTCCTTGATCGGGAAAGTCGCCCGGGCCAGTGCGAGCTTACGATAAACGGCTGCGGCGCGCTCCGCCATGCCACTCATGGCGTGGTGCGTCCGCACGTACTCGATTCCTGTGGCGGCAAGCTGTCGTGCGGCGTTGTGGTCCATGAGGAGCCGTTCTATCGCCTTGGCCAGCGACGCAGCCGTCGGCGCTTCACTCACGATGGCGGTTTCGTCGTTGCGAATGTAATCGCACAAGGCGTTGGCCAGCGTCACAGTGCACAGTCCCGCACCCATCGCCTGCAGACTGTCGATGTCGAGAACAGTGTCGATGTGCGGGCGCACGTAGATGTCGGCACCTTGCATGGCGTCGGCGACGTCGCCCAGGGGGCGGGCAAAGGTTACGCAAGCCGCGAGGTTCCGCAGGCGGACCAAGCGGCGCAGGGCGGATTCATGCGGACCCTGCCCCAGAAGGAACACCATAGGAGGGTGCCCGCGCGCACGGAGCCCTGCAGTGGCTTCAATCAGCAGGTCCACACCTGCGTCTTTGACAAACGGCGCCGTACACAAGATCGTGGGTTCGCGGCCTTCCTGCGCGAAGCAGGCAATATCCTTCGCGGCCAGAACGCCCGGGCGAACCAGATCTATGCGCTCGGGGGGTATCCGCTCTTGGTTCTGCAGAATGGCTGCCAGCGGTTGGCTAAAGGCGAGGCAGCGCCTCAATTGCCTGGTGGTCAGGCGTCCCAGGGCCTCGCAGTCCGTCAACGACGTCACCTGCACCACGAGGTCCGCGTCGTAGGCCTCAGCGATGGCTGTCGCTATCGCGTAGGAGCCGCATGCAATGGCGTGGACAACGGTAGGCGGGTTCTGGCTGAGTGCCTCCACTGTCCGGGCGATCCGCTTCACCGCCGACGGCCAGACGATCGGTTCATGGACTAGTGATTGTATTGGTCCTAGCCCCAGAGACTCGATTCGTGCGTCCGGTCCAACGAGGCGAACGTGTACGGCTTTATCCACGAGACCGACCGCGAGATGGCGGAGCACCGGGCCGAGAAGGTCCAGCCCGCGTCCGTCAATACACAGCGCGGCGCTTATGGACAAAGCGCTCCGGTTTTCCTCGGTGTCGCACACGACCCTCATGACACCACTGGCTACATGCACTGTCAACCGCAACGCATGGCAGGATATCCCGCACGCGATGTATCGGCAGGCCCGTCCGCGCCGCGTCGCGTGCACCGCGCGACGGGAATAACGCCTGCGGGTGTCACGCTGCAGATTCCGCGGCGCAACTGACGACGGCCATCCCGCAGGTGGGTGAGCCTCAGCCGCCAGCCTCTCGCAACCTCGGCGAGTTGCCAGCCAAAGCGTAGCGCGCTATCCTCCCGTTCGTATTACCGTGTCGTAGTATGATGCTGCGCGTGGAGGTGTCGTGCGCGTGCTGTACGGTTTGGAGGCGGTTGAGCCGCCGTTTACTCAGTCGGTGTTGACCATAGGCAACTTCGACGGCGTTCACCGTGCGCATCAGCAACTGCTGGCACAGGCGGGTTTGTTCGCGGCCAACACGGGCGGCCCTGTGGTCGTCCTCACTTTTGACCCACATCCGCTGTCGATCGTAGCACCGGCTAGAACTCCGCCCAGGTTGTCCACGCTGGAGCAGAAGCTCGGTTATCTCGCGCGCCTGGGGGTCGACGTAACCGTGGTGGCCAAGAGCGAACGCTCTCTACTCGATCTTGAGGCTTCCACGTTCGTGGATCGGATCATCAGGCAACGTTTTCATCCTACGCACCTCGTAGAGGGACCGTCGTTCGGCTTCGGACGTGGGCGGCAAGGCACGCCTGACACCCTCAGGCGGTTGACTGCGTCCTTTGATTGTGAGGTGCACATCGTTGAACCGGTGACCCTGCAGGTTCAAGAGGGCAAAACGTTGCTGGTATCCAGCTCCCTTATCCGCCGGCTCATAGGAGAAGGGATGGTCCGGCGAGCGGCACTGTGCCTCGGGCGGTACTACGAGCTGATCGGGAAGGTCGTGAAGGGTGCCGGGCGGGGCCGCAAGATCGGTTTTCCGACAGCCAATATCGCGGAACCGCCGCAACTCGTACCCGCCGACGGAGTCTATGCCGGGCGAGCATTCGTATCGGGTGAGTCGCACCCATGCGCCGTAAGCATCGGTACGGCGCCCACCTTTGCCGTTGGGGAACGCACGATCGAAGCCCATCTTCTGGGTTTCGCCGGCGATGTCTACGGTGAGGAGATTCACCTTGAGTTTGCACAGCGGCTGCGAGCCCAGCGGACGTTCAGCTCACCCGAGGCGCTGCGAGAGCAGCTCAAGCGCGACGTGGCGGCAGTGCCGCGCGGCCTGCAAATGGTGGAGCCGGTAGATTCAGAAGGAGACGCTGCGGGCCAATGAAAACCATAGATGACGATGTCTTCAAACATGCCACCGCGTGCGTCGCAGCGTGGAAGCGACCTCTACTGATCACCCACACGAAACCCGACGGCGATGCCCTCGGGTCGATGGTGGCCATGCAGATGATCCTTGCCTCGCAAGGCAGAGATCCCATCGCGCTTTTGTACGACCGTGTGCCGAGCAGGTACGACATCTTCACACCGATGGCACCTATCGTGGTAATGGGTGCCGGCGCTGCCGAGCATGAGCTGTCCACCGTCGACGGGATCATTATCCTCGATACCTGCGCGTACTCCCAGTTGGAGCCGCTGGCCGACTGGCTTCGCACGGTCGCGTTGCCCAAGCTCATCGTGGATCACCATTCTACGCGTGACGATGTCGGGGACATGTATCTGATCGACGAGTCCGCCGCCGCCAATTGTTTGATCTTGTACGACTGGGCCCGGGCGGCCGGATGGCCGCTGAGCGTCGGGGCTTGCGTTGCGCTTTTCATTGGGATCGCGATGGACACGGGCTGGTTCCGGCACTCCAACACCGACACGCGCGTACTGAGGGCGGCGGCTGAGTTGGCCGAACGCGGTGCCGATCCGCATCGGCTGTATCAGCGGTTGTTCCTGCGGGAGACACCAGCGCGTTTGCACCTGTTGGGGGAGGCGCTGAAGGATATGGAGCTGACCCTCGAAGGTCGCATAGCGATCATGGTACTGGCCCGGGAGGCGTTCTCAGAAGCGCGTGCGACGCAAAGCGACACGGAGGACATTGTGGGTGAGCCTTTGAGGATCGCCTCCGTGCTCGTCTCGGTGCTCCTGGCGGACTCTGGTGACGGTGTCGTCCGGATGAGCTTGCGGAGCAAGACCCCCATAGCACAAGACGACCCGGATGTGGACGTAGCTGCGGTCGCACAGAGATTTGGGGGAGGTGGGCATCGGCGGGCAGCCGGCGCACGAACAACCGGCTTGTTATCCGACATCAGGCGCGACGTGCTGCACCGGGTCACGCAGGCGCTGGCCGGTACGCCGAATCGCGACGCGTAGAGTCGTCGCATGCGCGCCGTACGAGCGGGTTGACATAGACGGTGTTTGGCCGTCGAGCCTGATGAGGGGGACACTCTCTACCTCCGGGGCTGCCCGGCAAGCCGATCGCCGGGTTGATGCTGCCCGCCCACACTAGGCTCATCGGGGGGATCGGTGGACAAGCGGCTCGCCCGCAGTGTTTGATCATCTAGGCGGGCAGGGTTGTTCCGTGCGATCGAAGATCCAATTGTCGTCGCCGGCGCTACGGGTCAGCGAGAACAGGCCCGCAAGCCGTTCGCCGTGCAGCCTCACGCGCACGGTGTCCGCTGTGAGTGTCACAAAACGCACAGTGCCGGAATCGGTCCGGCGTACACATCCCCGGTCGCCGCTGATCCGCCCCTCATAGGTAAGGTAGGCGATGCGGTGGTCGGCGATCCGCCGGGCCCGGATCGGCAAATCGCGCCCGTAGCCCGGCTCTTTTGATAGTTGCCAGGTCAGTAGAGCTCCACCCCTTTCGAGCATTAAATCCCAATGCTCGCTATCATCAAAAGTGTGGTGTAGAATGACGAACCGTCCGGACATGTGAGGCGCCGTGTTCGATCGTGGATGACCGGCTTCTCAGCAATGGATCGTGTGTCACGAAGGAACAGAGGTTGACGCCATGAGAAACCTGTACAGGACGATTAGCTTTAGGTTTTTCTCCATTGTGGTCCCCGTGTCGCTGTCGGCACTGGCGGCTTCCGGGTGTGCCCACAATTATCGTGAGCTTCGGCGTGACGGTCAACTGGCCATGCTGGGCGGTGCGTACGGTTCGGCTTGCGTCTTGTTCAAAGAGGCTGAGAACCTCAAACCGCGCGATGTTGAGAACCTCCACGACCTCGGAACGTGCAGCATCATGCTTGCCCGGGAGCGGTTTCGGCAGATGAACGAAGCAGCAGCAATGCGCGAAGTGGACGCGGCTATCGCATACTTCAGCGAGGCGATAGACGCCCGGCCCGATCACCAAGCGTCGCTCGAAGGCAAGAACATTGCCCTGGAACTGAAGGGGCAGTTCGACGAGGCTCTGCGTCACGCGGAGTGGGCGGCCGAGTTCGTGGGCCCGGCCGCCAGACAGTACGTGTTCCTCGCCAAGGAGCTGGAGGAGCGTGGTGACAACGATGGAGCGTTCTTGCGATATCGTCAAGCGGTAGCCATGGAGCCTGGCAATGCCGAGGCCCACCGGGCGTTCGCAGCGTTCCTGCTGCGTAACAACAATGAGACCGCAGCGGTTGTGCACCTGAAGACCGCCTACAAGCTTGACCCCACGGACAAGTGGGTTCTCGAGGAGCTAGCGGCGCGCAGCGCCGTGCCGCCCCTCACATCACCGCACCAAAGGACGCCTTAAGCAAGCGCTGGAATGTGTGGAATCTGTGGCGTCGTCCGTCTGACAGGAGAGCCGGTCGCGCGCGAGGCGCTAGAGCGCGCCTGCCTGAAGCTGCGGCACCGTGGGCCGGATCATAGCGGGGTGTGGGCGCGAGGTGGACGAGACCACGCAGTGGGCCTCGGCGCCACCCGGCTGGCCGTCATCGACCCGACAGCCGCCTCGCACCAGCCGATGCACGATCCTACGGGCAGGTTTCATCTCGTCTTCAACGGCGAGATATACAACTTCCGTTCCCTGCGCCGCGATCTGGTCGACACCGGGGAGCAGTTTCTTACTGATGGCGACACGGAAGTCGTGCTCGTCGCCTGCGCACGCTGGAGTGTAGACGCCCTGTCGCGCTTCAACGGCATGTGGGCGCTTGCGTTCTATGACTCCCTTACGCACACGGGGTTCCTATCGCGAGATCGCTTCGGCATAAAACCCCTTTTCTACCGTGCGACAGCACACACGTTGGACTTCGCCAGCGAATTGGGCGCGCTTACGGCACTCGGTGCGACGGGCGGTGCGGTGGACACGGCGGCATTGACCGAGCATCTGCAGTTCGGCTACATCGCCCATCCCAAGACGATCTACCAGGGTATCCGCCGTCTTGAGCCGGGACATTGCCTCCGTTTCGGCGAGGCAGGCATTGAAGCGCCCGTCAAGTACTACCGTCCGACAGGCGACACATACGGAGACCGTCAACACTCGGACTATGCGGGCAGATGCGCGCGGCTACGCCGTACAGTGGCGGACGCTGTCGCCGCTCGGAAAATGTCCGACGTTCCCATGGGAGCGTTCCTGTCGGGGGGCCTCGATTCGTCGATCGTCACAGCGCACCTTGTGGAAGCTAGCGGGTATCCCGTGTGGACGTTCTCCATCGGGTACGCGGACGAAAAGCGCTACGACGAGACTGCCTTCGCCCGTGTAGTGGCTAAGGCCCTGAAGACCGAACACCATGAGCTCATCGTTTCCCAGCGGGACGTCGTCGAGGAGATTCCGCGAATTCTGGATCATCTCGACGAGCCCGTGGGTGACAGCTCGATCGTGCCCACGTCGCTGATCTCACGGTTTGCCAGGCAGCATGTCACGGTGGTCTTGAGCGGCGACGGTGCTGACGAGCTCTTCGGCGGGTATTGGCGATACCTGGGCCATCAGTCGCTGGCAATGTATCAGAGCCTCCCGCTGATCGTCCGTCGATGGCTCGTCGAGCCCGCGCTGCGCACGGTGAGTCGCTCCGGATCATCGGCGCCTGCCGACCGGATCAGGCAGTTCCAAAAACTGGCCCGGGCTGACAGCTCCGACTACTTCGCTCGCCACCTCGCTTGGTCCCGTATTCTGGCTCCGGAAGCAGAGGGGCTATTCGCGGATGCTAAGCGGCCGCACGACTACGACATGCATTTGCTCACCATTGCGCGACAGTTGACAGCAGGCATGCCCGAGACTGACCCGTTGAACCGGATTCTCTCCTTTGACTTGCAGTACCAGTTGCCGGCAGACATGCTTCAGAAGGTGGATTTAGCGGGGATGGCCCATTCACTGGAGGTTCGCGTGCCGTTTCTCGACAATCGGGTAGTGGAGTTTGTCGCTGCCGCTCCGGGGAATCTAAAGATCCACGGGGGCCTGCGCAAGCGGCTCCTCATCGACACGTATCGTGGCTGCCTGCCCGATCTCGTGCTCGATCGGCCCAAGCAAGGCTTCGAAGTCCCCGTCGGGGCCCTGCTTCGGGGGCCTTTAGAGCCGATGTTCCGCGACGTCGTGACGCGCGACGTTGTGGAGTCGTTTGGTATACTAAGGCACGAGGCAGTTGACTGTCTGTACGAAGAACACTGCTCGGGTCGGGCGGATAACGCAGCCTTGCTTTTTGCTCTCCTATCCCTCTGTTGGTGGCGCCGGCGCGAGTCGGGCGGTATTCACACTTCGGAATCGCGGATTTGACGACGCCCGCTGTTGACAAGCGAAACCTGCCGTCCCCGTGCTGTGCTAAGCCCGGCGCATCATGTCCAAAAACAAAGCAGGGGGGACCGGTGCTGAGGCACAAGCAATCAAGGGTCACTGGAATCCAGATGGCGGCGCTACGTACGTCCGTCGCGTTGTGTGCGTAGCCCGGTCCGATTGATCTCCACGCCCACGCGATTACCGTGGTGGTCGAGTGGTAAGCCAAATGCTGCAACGCACCAAGTGGTTTCTCGCGATAGCTTCCCTGGGTTGGGCCTCCCGGGTGGCGCCCGGCTTCGCGGGTGATGCGGCGCTGGACTGCGACGGCACCGTCGCCGCGACGCGCGTGCGGGCAGTACGGATCGACGGCACGGAGTTCGGCGGCTGCTTGCTCGGCTTCGCCGACTCAGGCGCGGTGGAAGTCCGCGGCATCGACGGCGTCGAGACTGTCAACGTTGACGAACTCATGCGTCTTGAGTTGATCCGTCCGCGTCAACGGGCTCGTCGTGGTGCACGTGATGAGTCTGCGGTGGATGTCTTCCTGGCCGACGGCGGTTCGATACGAGCAAAGATCGTCGAGGAGGCCGTTGGCGCCGTCGTCGTCCATTGCGCGTTGGGAGAGGGCGTTTCGATGCCGTTTGAGAGCGTTGCAGGGATACGCTTTGCTCAAACCGAGGCACACACGGCGGCAGCCGAGCTCTTCGACAACGCCATGCGCGGTCGATTACCCGGCTACGACGTGCTCATTACGCGCGGAGCGGATGACGCCAATGCGCTGCGTGGCACGCTGGAGAAGATCGGGCCGGAACGCGGAGCGTTTGCCATTGCAAGCAACTCCCGGCGCGAGCAGGCGCCGGACGACAGCGCTGTCCAAGGGCAGGACTATGTCCCGGAGGACACCGTGGCGGATGCACGAATTGCCAACGCACGCACCTTCCGTGTGGATAGGGTCTTCGGTGTTGTACTCGCTGCGGGAGTGGGGGACGCCCTCACATGGCCGGTGACGTTTGAACTCACGGACGGCTCGCGGTTTTCGGGGTCGCTTCCAGCAGGCGCATGGGCTGCACGGCCGGCGTCTGAGGCGGCTCTGCATGTTGCAACGTCGTTCGGGGTTGATATGGACGTACCTCTCAGTCTTGTGACCGGCGTGCGCCTACGCAGTGATCGTCTCGTTTACGTGAGCGACCTTACGCCGACGGCGCAGCGGCTGGAGGGCAGGCTGCACCGTCCGTGGCATGTTCAGCTTGACAGAAGCGTCAGCGGAACGCCGATGGTCCTTGGCGGGCAGCGCTTTGACAAGGGGCTCGGCGTGCACAGCCGGACGGAGCTGGACTACCATTTGGACGGGAAATACAGCATGTTCGTTGCCACGGTCGGCATAGACGATGCAGTCCGGCCACGGGGAAGCGTAGTATTCCGAATAGTCGGTGATGGCACGGTCCTGCATGAGACGGAGTTGTTGACCGGAACCAGCCCTCCGAATCTGTGCCGAGTGGACGTTACCGCTGTGACCGTCTTGACCCTTGTCGTCGATTACGGCGACTCATTGGACTTGGCGGATCAGGCGGATTGGGGCGGGGCCAGATTGATTCGAGAGGCAAAGAACATTCATGGTGGCGGCGCGCATTAGCAGTCGGTGATCCACAATGGGATACACTCCACAAGGTAGCGCCGCGTGTGTACCGGCTCATCGGCGCGGATTACGGGCCCATCGTACCGCGGTGAGCCCGGCGTCGGTGCTGCTCATCATTTCCCTGTTGTTGCCGGGTGTCACGCGCTCTGCACAGCGAGAGCGGGAGCTGGTTCTCGAAGCAGAGTCAAAGCGTGTGGATTTGATTGAGCGGTTAATCCCGAGCGTTGTCACGGTGTTTGACGCCAAACGGCGAGGCGGTGCGTCCGGGGTGCTGATAGACTCGGAGGGGTACGGGCTAACGAATTATCACGTTGTGGCAGGCATGTTGAACACGCGGGAGGGCGCTGCGGGTTCCGCCGACGGCAAGGTGCATGCGATTGAAGTACTGGGAATCGATCCGACGGGCGATGTTGCTATGTTCCGCCTGCGCGGTGTCGACGAGGCGTCTTACGCGACGCTGGGCGACTCGGACACGGTACGTGTTGGCGACGCGGCCATCGTTATGGGTGATCCCTTCTCGCTGAGCGAAGACTACTCTCCGTCAGTGTCGCTCGGCATCGTCACCGGAGTGCATCGGTACCAGTGGGGCGTCAAGGGCAACCTGGTCTACTCGGATTGCATTCAGGTAGACGCAGCGGTCAACCCCGGGAACTCAGGCGGTCCGCTGTTCAACGAACGCGGAGAGATAGTCGGAATCACCGGGCGCATCTCGCTCAAGCCGCGCGAACCGCTTAATCCCCGTGGTAGATTCAATGTCGGCGTCGGTTATGCTATTACGAGCAACCAGATCAAGCGCTTCCTGCCGGCGCTTCGTGCCGGGCTCCTTGGACGGCACGGAACACTCCAGGCTACGGTGGACCACCGGCCGGGAGCGGGAATCGTCTTCACCAGGATGTTGAGACGCGGAGCGGCGGACAGGGCTGAGATCCGCCTCGGCGATAGAATCGTGTCGTTTGACGACGTGGTGATCACCTCCCCGAACCACTTCGCGAGCATGCTGGGGACCTATCCGGCCGACTGGGAGGTCCCGATTACGGTTGAACGTGATGGACGTCGGCTGGATGTGGTAGCCCGCCTGGACCCTATCGAGCCACGAATGTCGACAGCGTTCACTGAGGATCGAGAGGCCAACCTCCGACAGGTCAGGCGCGTTCTGAACGCTCACCGTAATGCCGTTCTGACCCGGGCGGCGTCGGGCCCGCCCCGTCGCTCTAGTTGGACCGTGAATCGAGAGTATCACGCGACGCCGGGTCGTCGACACCAAGCGGAGAAGGTTTACCACGCGGTGCGTGAGCGTGGCCGGCCGATACGTATGGAGTCGTCCGGGCATGATCGTGTGGTGCCCAGGGGAACGGATGTCAACGCCGAGAGCGAGTCGAGCGGGCCCAACGTACCGGCACGCGGAACTCAAGCCGCCCTCGACGCTGCTCTGATCAGCAGTGCGCTCGACATTCTATACGAGCGTCTGCTGGCGCAGATCGACGAGCTTGATCTGGGGGCAGTGCGGTACGCGGGTGGCAATCGGGCGGCGCATGGGACCTCGCTCGTCGAGGTGATCAGGTGGCGGATCGACGGCGGGAGCGTGGCTGACTTCTGGTTCGATACGTCCACACGAGAGGTCATACGGATTGAGCTGCGTGACTCTGAGTTGCAGGTCATGCTCACCATCGGTTTGTCAAACCCCAGTGACGTAGGCGGCGTCAGACGTGCGTGCACCATCGACGTACGGGGCGCAGGGTATCACTATCGTGACACACTCACTGATTGGGAAGTAGAGTGG
>JBHHXS010000013.1:0-23151 GCA_046757145.1 Phycisphaerae bacterium
CCCCGCGTAATGACTCGTGGTGAAGGCACGCCCGTACGGAATCCCAGAGGCGCGGGCGTAGCCTATCGCCGCACATTGCGCACACGTCGGAACGGGAACAACAAGATCCGCCTGCACCGGCGCCTCCTCCGCAAGCCGACGACCGGTAGCGACCCGCATGAAGTGAACGCTCTCACCGAACACCAGACTGGACGGATCGGAGAAATATACGTGCTCAAAGATGCACGCAGCCCCCCGTCGCGCATGACCGGTACCGAAGCGCCTGCTCGTCACGCCGTCTTTATTGATTGTGACTATCTCCCCCGGCGCCACATCGCGCACATACTTCGCGCCTATCATGTCGAACGCCTTCGTCTCCGAGGCGACTACGTTCGCCCCACCCGGCATCTCACCCAGACAAAGCGGGCGAAAGCCGAGCGGATCACGCACAGCCAGAATACGATCGGGAAACAGCAAAAGCAGTGAGTAAGCGCCTTGGAGATGATTAAGCACATGGTTGAGCGGGTGCTTCTTGTTCTGATGGGCGGGCTTGGCAAGCAGGTGGATGATAACCTCAGTGTCGCTCGTGGTCTGAAAGATGTGGCCAACGCTCTCGTAGCTGCGACGAAGCAGGACAGCGTTGATCAGATTTCCGTTGTGCGCGATGGCCACTTGGCCGCCGGCAAAAGAGAACAGCAATGGCTGCGTGTTCCCGTCCGTCGAGGAGCCTGTTGTGGAGTAGCGCACGTGCCCCACTGCCACCGGGTTGCGAATTCGCTCGAGCTTCTTGCGGTCGAAGACATCGTTGACCAGGCCCAGACCGGCGAGACGAAAGAGCGTGCTGCCGTCCGTCGACACAATCCCGGCGGATTCCTGCCCGCGATGCTGGAGGGCATAGAGACCAAGGTGCGTATGCAGCACCGCATCCTCGTGCCCGAACACGCCGAATAGGCCGCAGTGGTGTCTGACCGATGAATCATCCACGGGAGATGCAAGAGAGCGTCCGTGCACGTCATTCGAGACCGCCGCGCGGCCTCAACCGGAATCTCAGCGTATGCGCGGGAGTCTATGCCTCCATTCGCCGCGCGTCAACGCCCTCGAGCGCGGCGCCGCTGCCGGGCGTGCCTCTCAACTGCAACTGCAGATCTCCGGGGCGCGGTTTCTGCCGGATGCGTGGCAGTTTGGGCGGCGTCAGCCAGGGTCTCCTGGCGATCGCGGTCTGGGATCCGAGCCCCAAGTGCCGGCGCGAGATACGTGCGAGAGCACCCAACCACGTGGATTCGGAACGACTTGGGCTCGTAGGCGTCATGATGATGTACCCGTCGCTCGCGCTCCGGGCTCGGATCGCGCCCCGCCGATTCTGTCACGGACCAGTTTCTGCTCTCTCCTGGCACGAGCAGCGGCTGGGACAACCTCGCGGTCCTCTCGATGCAAACAGGGGATGATGCCGCTTGGCCATCGCCCGACGACCATTCGAGACGTCGTTCACCAGAGAAACCAAAAGGGCAGCGTATGGCTCAATTCGCCATACGCTGCCCTGAAAGGTCCGAGCGTCAGGAGAGTTCAGCCTCTCCCACGCTTTAATTCACCTCAACGCATCATTCTTACCGTGCACCACGCTTGCGGGGCTGGAACGGCAGGGTGCCCTGCTGATACGCGGTCATGTCGTCCATGTTCAGGACGCCGTCGCGATTCAGGTCAGCAATCACCAACTCACCGAGACCCATGGCGCGAAGCTCCTTCACCGTGATCTCAGCAATCGGCACCGGAACTTCAGCACCGGCGCCACAGCAGGCGTTCTTGCTGGCACGCAGGAAGTTCATCTGGATGATGCCAAAGTCGATGTTATCGACCAGGCCGTCACCATTGATGTCCCCGTGCGGTGCATTCGCCATGTCAGCGCACGTCGTGTTGCCATCGGCATATATGGCGCCACGCGCGATTTCCACGATGAACTTGCCGAAGTCGAGCACGTCAATCGTGTTCGGGCTGTTGCTGCCGTCAGGCTTGACGTAGTCAAGGTTACCGCCAACCAGCCAGTTGCCGCCGAGCTCCGGATCACCCTTCCACACGGCATTCCACGCATTGCCGACGCACTGGATGTCGGCGGAGGAACGCAGCGTGTGTAGCGGATCAATAGCCGTCACGCAAAGGTAGTTGTCTTTGGCAATCTTGAGCGAATCACGAGCGTGACCGCGGAAGTTCCACGGAGGACCGAAGTCAAGCACCGTGCACTGCTCCGTCGGATCGCCGAAGCAATCCGCGTACAGGTCGAAGCAGATGCAACGCGAGAGAGCACCAGCGATGATCGGTGGAGCAAGATGGACCTCAACATCCAGCGCATTCTTGTCGCTGACGTTGACCGTCCAGACATGCTGATCCACGTTACCGCAGGTGTTCGACGCCGTGCACTGGAAGAACCACTTGCCCTGCGTGAATACGCCGCCGCCCATGACCAGGCCGTCGATCACTGCCTGAGGCGGAGAGCCCTCACCGACGTTGTGGGCAAAGGCGCCGCTGCAGGAAACCGCCCGACCGCCATCACAGCTGTCCGACGCCCAAGGCATGTCCCAGGTGATGTCAGCCGAAGGCAGGCCGCAATCCGAGTTGACGTCGGCGCCGTCCGGACCATGCACTCTGATCATGCCAGCGGTCCTGACAGCCTTGCTGCAGCCACCCGGCTCACAGATGTCGACGGCGTTGCCTGCGTCATCCGTCAGGATGGTGTTCTGCGGGTTGACGCTGTCGAAGCACACCTGGCACTCATCGCAACCGGCCATCTTCACGAAGCTCAGGCACGCCAGATCAGCCGGACCCTTCGAGCCCGTCGTCAGATCACACGTTTGCGGATCGCCGCTCTGATCGCAATCGGCTGCATCGAAGCACTTGCTGCCGTCGATGCTGCAGCGCTTGAACGGATCTACCAGCGATACGTAGAAGATCGACCCGGCACCCTCGTCAACCACCTTGTACGGGGAGGAATCGAAGATCGACCCTTCGCACGCCCCGATGCTCTGGAAGTCCAGGCAGGTGTTGTCGTAGTTGATCAGGAACTGACCGCCGGTGATCGTCGAGGAACCCGCCTCAATCGCCACCTGCATATCGACCTTACCGCCGAGGAGGAAGCAGTTCGGGTCGGGCTTGGCACCCGCGTCAACGTTGATCACCAGACCGGTGCAGGCGATGCACACGCACTTGCCGGTCGCGGCGTCGCACGCGCTCGAGCCCTCGGGGCACTGGCTGATGTCGCTACAGTCTACCGTGTTGATATCGGTACCCTCGCACACACCGTTTACACAGGTGAAATCGAAGAAGCACGTGGTAACCTCAGCGTCCGTGCAAGTGCCGCCATCGAGCGGATTATGCGCTACGCCGCCGGTAGCGTCGTCGCACACGTCGTCGGTGCACTGGATACCGTCGTCGATCACGGTCGTGCTCCCATCCGCCGGGTTGCAGCAGTCAACGCCTACCGCATAGTTCGGTACGCGGTCGCAGGTGTTCTGCGCCGTACACGTGTCGTCCGTGCACGCGTTCCCGTCGTTGCAATCCAGGTCCACCAGACACTCGATACACCCATCGGCGCAGGTCGAGGTCGGATCCCACAGACGCGGTCCGGGTCTGGCATCGCACTCACTGCTGGTCAGGTTGTCGGTGCAGCCGCCTGCACCACCGATTGCCTCGCAGCACTTACCGGTCTGGATCGTGATCGTGCCGTCGGCATGAATCAGACCCGGAATCAGCGGACCGGGGCAACTGTTGAACAGCGTGAAGTTCACGTCATCGAAGAACGCTACGTTGTAGCTTCCCTTCGCACCGGCGGGAACCTCAAGCAACAACGTACCGCCGTAGAACCGCGTCCCGTCACGCGGGTCCTCACGGCAGTCGACCGATGCCGCACTCCACGAGTAGTCGATCGTCGCCGTCGACACCGTGGCCGTGCTGTCCAACTGATAGTACACGTAATCCCACCGATCAACGCACAGATTCCCAGCCGGGCAATCCGTCGCGGTGGTGCAACTGCTGAGCAGATCGGATGACCCCACCGGATCAAACGGATCCGAGGCGCAGACTTTCAGAGCCTGGAAAGCGCCTTCGAAGCCCATGCCGGTATCCTGACCCACCGGGTTGAGGTCGAGCCCGACCGTCGTGCCCGGGTTACCCGGGTGGTCGGGACGGATCACCGCAGCGGCCAGACCGCCCTCATAGCTCCGGTGGTCCACCGTCCCCTGAAACGCACCGAGGAAGAAATTCGCGTCACCAGGGTGTCCGCCACCGGCTGTGTCCCAACCGGACACCTCCAAGAACAATGTAACTGTTACGCCGCCGTCCGAAAGGATGACCTCCCTCGGACCGCAGGCGCCAGCACCAGGCATACAGACGACGTTCCCCGTCGCCGCCTGCGGCTGCCACCGAATCTCCTGACCCTCTGCGCTGATGCTACAAGCAAGCAGCCCCAAGGTCAGTGCACCCGCGAACGAGCGCCTACACAAACCGAAACCTGCTGTCATTTTCCTTTCCTCCTAAAGGGACGTTTTCCCAATACCAACTTGATGACAATCAACCATATAAGAAACCGCTATACTACCTAACGTAATGCCCTCCCATTCTCTCTCTCTGGACGGCGGGTCGCGCGGACGCTCTCACCGCCACCATACGACACAGCACACACTACCCTCCGTCACAAGCCCTCAACATTCGACTCCTTGTTCTCTTGACGCCAACACTTACCGAAAAAACTTTCTGACCGCCCGGGCGGGGGCGGGTGTTAGCCCGCCCCCGAGCCCTCGAGCGGATTACGTCACATTACGGGCAGTCCTGCGGATCGAGACCGCCCAGACTGTTCGGCCATGGCCAAGCCGGCGTCTGGGTGAACTTCAGAGCGTTCAGGTCCGTCACGTTGATGATGTAGTTGGGTGGAATCCCCGTACCGCCACCGTGCAGGTCAACCCACGTCGGGTGCGTCTGAGGCTTGTTGGGCGTGCCCCAGTTCTGGTTGGTGAGCTGCCATGCCTGAATGTCCACAACGTTCATGAACCCGTCGGGCGGCGTGAACTCCAGCGTCGGCGTCACCGGACCGGCAACGTCGCCGTAGTTCCGCGGCGTCTGGAACGGCATCACCTGCGTCGCTATGGTGAGCGGATCTCCGCAGATGCTCGGGTCCAGCGAATCGCACGCCAACACCTCGTACGTAACGCACGGCACGATCTGGCAGTCGCCTATGTGCAGCGTCGCGTACGGAGCCCAATCCTCGACGTGAGGCGTGGGGCCAAGGCGAGCCATCCAGTCCTCAGGACCACACCCGATACGGCAGTCACCGCCGGACGGCGCCTGCACCGGGGCCTGGACAAACCAGCTCAACGGCGGGTTGGTCGGAGCCATGTCGACGCAGGGGCCCGTCTCAATGCACGGGTCGCCTCCGCACTGCGCCGAACTACCGCAGAACGCATCCAGGTCGTTCTGGCAGGCCTTACGGCAGTCGGCGTCGACCAGGCACGAACGCCGCGGATCACCAGTGCATCGCCGCATCTCCGCAACCCTGACCTTCAGCGCGACCTGCTGAGGCAGGTTCGTCGTCGCGTCAATCGAGATGTAGCGATGCTTAGTCGCCTGGTGAGCCGGGTTCGACGGCACGCCGGGCGGGTTAAACAGGATGGGCTCGTCGCACAGGAAGCCCACATGCATCTCGCTGATGCCCTGTCCCGCGTCGATCACGGTGCCATCGGCGGACCAGCCACCCATTCGGAGAATGTACACACCGCCCTCAGAGGTCGTCCACTGCACGCCGGAAACCGTACCGCTGCCCGTGCAATAGTCGTCGTTGCAGACCAGCAGGTCGCCGTTGTCACCGCCGGTGGTCGGACACCGCGGATTGGCGGAGTGATCACCGAAGACAGCCAACATGGCATCGTACTCGGACGGGGCGCCGCACATCGTGATGACGGCTTCCCCACGACACGGAGCCGTCACCTTGTACCAGACGTCCGCTTGCATGCTGGTCGGGCCGGAGCTCGAGCAGTCGCCGCCCGCGTCAGGCCCGTCAGTACCGGCCAGACGGTTGTCCGTCGTAGCGTAGCACTCATACGCCTCGAACTGGTGTGGGAAGCAGGGGTTGCTGCCCGGGGGATCATTCGGTGGATCACCGCAATCCTGGGCTAACGGGTGACAGATTTCGCCGAAGCCGGCGTCACCGGGCCATGCCGCGCACTGCCCTAGCCGGTTGTTGGCGTCACTGCCGTCGTAATAGGTCCACGACCCGAGCTCCGGATGCGCCGGGTCACCGGTGCAGATTTCGAACGCTCCCGTCGGAGGCCTGTCGGGATTGGACGGCGTCTCCTCGATGTGACACAGATCGTTCTGCGGGAATGGACATGGGGTGACGCCGCATGTGCCATAGGGTATGCCGTAGCCGGCCAGGTCCGAACATTCCCTGAAGCCGGTCTGTACGCAGGTTTGATCGCGCATGCAGCACGCCACCGGAATATTCCCGCAGCCGCCGTTTATGCCAGGCTGCGTGGGCACGACGATCCCCGCGTCGATACAGAAGACGACGTCGCTATCTCGGATGTCTTCGTAGCCGTAGCTCGCGTTATCATCACGCATGCGGTAGTTGTTCCCATCCACACTGTGGGTCCACAGTGTGGAGCAGTGGGCGTCACCTCCGCCTGTGATTTCAATCCAGTAGCATTCTCCCGGGGTTACAGCGACGCCGGTCGCACCTCCAACCGGAGCCGAGAAGTTCCACGTGCGGAAGCTCGGTATAGGCTCAGCCCTGTCCACGTTGACCGGACCTGGTGAGTCTACGAGGCGGGTGCCGGGCACCCCGAAGGCGTCCTCATAGAAGTGTATCTCGAATGCATCCCGCGGGGGGTCGTCGGAACACTCAGGTGGCGGATCCTCGGTGATGAACCCGAAGTTGAAGCACACCCTCCGTATCGGGCTGTCCTGCGGACGGAAGTCGTCCGCGGCGCGTACCCCCTGGTTTCGATCGCTTGGGAAGATGTATATCCCGGTGTCGAGCTGGCAGTGGGCCTGATCCTCGAAGTCACAGACCGCGCATGGCTGGTTCGCACAGGTGACACCGCCATGGTAGTCGCCGTTCAGCGCCGCACACGAAGTGGGGTCTATACGATTACCACCCTGATCGTCGCAGCTACCGTCGGGCAGGCAGCACGCGCCGTCGCTGCAAGGCGCGAACGCGCAGTCGGCGATGGGGTTGGGTATCAGGTCGCCCAGCCAGTCGCCACCGGCGTCCTCACAGTCGAACTTAGGCGCGAACGTGCAAACATCACCGGTGCAGCAGGCGGCCGGGGAGCACGGTTCGATATACAAATGCCCCTGGAAGGGCATCTTCCAACTAATACAGCGCTCACCGGGCGGGCAGTCGCTCGCGGTGACGCACCCGAAGGCGGTCTGCTCGCAATACGTGCCCGCAACCTGGGTGTAGTGGTACGTGCCCGCACGGACCGTCCACTGGACGGAGTAGTTCCCATCCGCACAACAACGACCGTTCCCGCATCCGTCGCCGTAACCGGATCGACCGTCGTTTGGCAGAATAAGGGTCGTCGGACCACTGCATGGACACCCCTCCACCAGGACCGTAGAGACGAGTTGAAGCTGCGGATCTGTGCAGCAGAAGGTCCACGTCACATTGGCGCATTCCGACACGTGGAAGCTCATGAACCAACCATCGTTGAAGGTACCGGCGCAGGCGTCGGCCGGGTTGTCCATCGCGGCTCGCGAGTCGCTGGTGAAATCGACCACGGTCGCCTGGCCCGGTGGAATCAGCGGCGGGACCGGAATGTCCATGATGATCGGTCCCGGACAGGCAAGCTCGCAACCGCCGCAATCCGGTGGCCACGACGGCGGGTCGGCCGGGTCGCACGCCACCCCGACGCCGCCGGTGCAGCGGTATTCATCACGGCAGCACTCGCCAAACGCATCGACGGGCTGCGGGCAGCAGTTCGTGCCGCAGTCGGTGCCGAACCCGAGCCAGTCGGGCACACAGGGGCCGAAGTCGTTCGGGCCGATCTGGCAGCCGGCGTCGTCCACGCAGACGAGCGTCGGGTTCTTCCTGCAATGGCTATCGGGACAATCGGCGGGTACCATCGTCTCGCTGCTGGCACACGTTCCGTCAGTTGAGCAACACGCACCACCGGAGCACGGTGTGTCGGGTAGGCCGCATCGTTGCCCGCCGTAGCATATGCCCGGTGCACCGCAGTCGGTCACGCTGTCGACGCAGGGAGCCCCATCATTGACGCCTCCGTGGCACGTAGGCGCGTCGAAATCGTCCTTGGTTCGCGGGCCGCCCCAATCAGATCTTAGACATTCGTCCGCGCGATCCGGGCAGTCGCGATCGATGCCGGACCAGTTTCCTCCGCCGCGGTCACACACCTTACGAATCTGCCCCTCGGCGCCTTGACCGCTGCAGAATCGGCAGTCCCACTCCTGCGTATCCTGACAATCCCCGGTACGGGCATCGCAGCAGCTCCCAATAGGAGCATCGATCACTCGCCCGACCAACTCAAAGGCCAGTACGCGAGCCCCCGAGGGAAGAGGGGCCGCATCCGTCGCGCCTTTCGGGCCGTCATCGACCCACATCCACTCCGGATTGTTGGTACCGACCTCGATTCCGGCCCGGGAAGGAGGCAAGTCGACGGGCACCCATGAACCGTTGAGATCGTCAGGCCCGAACGAGGTCAGCGTCTCCCGACCGGCGCGCATGACCATCCATCCGTCTCGCGGGATAACAAACGGCGGGTCTGCTATGCAACCCTCGCCGCGCGGCAAACACTCGCACTGATCGAAATCACCCCCGGTACACCATTGTGTTGGGTCGCAGTTGGGATCGCAGTCTCTCTCGATTGTATAGGTGAAAATCCCGCCCTGGGCCAGGCGAACACCGGTGGACCCGGCGCGGACCGGACGACATTTCCCTGAGCTGCACTCCGCGTCACCGAACGCACTGCAACTGTTGCCGTGGTCAGCACCACCCTGGCAGCGCCAGCTGCTGTTGTCGTAGAAGTCGAACCAGATGACCTCATGCTGAAGCTCGACGCCGCCGCGAAAGCGAATCTCCTGCAGTCGAAGTGCTTTGCCTGCCGGGATATCGAGGAGGTAGTCGTCGCCGATCATATAGTTGCCCGGGCAACGCCCTCCGTCGGGAGGATCGGTCACATCGGCATCGAGGGCGGAGATGCAGACGTCGGGGCCGCACGTACCGCCCGGACCACCTTGGGCCGCATCGCAATCCGCATTCGACTGGCAGATCGTCAGGTTGTCACCGGTGCAGCGGTGCGCACAGTCGGCATCGACCTCGCACAGCGCGCCGAAGTTGTCGGTCGGGGGATGCATCGAGCACTGACGGGGTGGAGGTACGATCGGGTAGATCACGTTGGCGTCGTTCGCGGTGTTGCCCGCAACGATACCGGAGCTGTAACCGGGACAACGCACGGGCATGTGCAACTCGTCATCCGGGTCGGTGAGCTCAAGCCACTGACTACCGGCGGGGCAATCGGCCTGCGTGGTGTAGGTTCCATTGCCTGATGCGTCGCAGCAGCGACCGAACTGGTCGTCGGCCCCGTCAACGCGACAGTTGGCCCGGTCGTCCGAGGTGTCCCCGGGAGTCCCGTTATCATCTACCACACAGGTAACACGAGGCTTGTTGTCGCACACCGTGCCGTCTGACGTGCACTGACTGTCCACAGAGCAGTTCTGCCCCACATCGGCGCCCGACCCGGTGCACTCTTTCGGGCAAGGTGACGCCATGCTAGGCCCGTCATCGCAGGTTCCATCGGCGGTGCAGCGCCCGATCGTGCACGGGTTCCCATCGGTTTCGCAACGCGTTTCGGGATCCTGAGTGATTACCTGGCAAGTTCCATCATCGTTGTCCGCACCAAGGTCGTTATCCGCGCGGATGCACTGGGCCAACTGACAGCCACCATCCGTAGTCAAAGAGGCACAGTCCGAGTCGCAACTGCACGGGTCACCCACCGCCGCCGTTGTACGCCCGATTGGAATGGGCGTAGGGGCATAGCCCATCCGAGACTTGACGCGCATGTGGAAAGGCGCGCGGGGCTTGCGTTTTTCCAGGGCCCCGGGGCGGTACTTCTTGGGTGCTTCCACGTCCGCCGTCGGTAGGACGACATCATCGACGTGTACCACCGTCGCAGACGCAGCAGGCGTTGGGGCCGATGACGCCGCTACCTCGCGCTCTCGCACGGGTTTGGCACGCTCAGCGTTTGCAGAGGTGTCGTCACTCGCCGGCGCCCCGCGCAAAGCCAGCCCAAAGGCAAGCACACCCACCGAGAGCAAACCCAGGATCGGGCACCACTTCTTATAATCATTGGCTACTACCATCTCTGTCCGTACCTCCTCTTAACAAGACAGCCTCCACATGTCGCTACGCGGTTAACATGTGGCGAACTGCATATGCCTGCAGCCCCACATCAAACGGATTGGCGTCGGAACCGTAGCGACAAAAACAGCTACTTGCCGGCGCTACAAAGCACAACGAAGACCGAGACGCAAACGACGCAGGACCCCGGACAGCCGACGACGCCGCTCCGGTACCTCCTCAGGCTCCATTCCCGGGCACAACTTGACTCGAACGGCCCCGCCACACACGGTGATCAGGCACCTAGGGACCATCCGGTCGCGGCCGATATTAACCCACGAATCCGAAAAAGTCAAATGTTCCTCTACTTACAGACCGCTGCCGGCACGCAAAACGCGTTAGTGGGCCCATATCTCGTTGCAGTCAGAGCCTCGAGGGTGGTATCCGGCCGAACGCTCGTACCAACAACAAATCCTAGTGAGCTCTATGCGCCCCGGCTTGCGCCCCGGGTGGCCGATAACCGCGTACCGCCTCCGGACGCTGTTGACCCTCACGAAGCAGTCTGTGCGGCGGAGGACGCCTCGACCGCGCCTTCGACAGGGGGCAGTCCGTGACCAGGCCTACCGGCAAAGAGCAGCCAATACGCTATGGGGATCACGAACAGGGTAAAAACGGTGGCTGCAACCAGACCGAAGATCAGCGACCACGCGAGGCCCGAGAAGATCGGGTCAATCGTTATCGGCGCCGCGGAGAGCATGGCTGTACCAGCAGTCAGGAGGATCGGGCGGAGTCGTACGACGCGGCTTTCCATGATAGCGTCAAAGAGCGAGCGGCCACGCCTCAAGGACAGATGTATGAAATCCACCAGAATAATCGAATCTCGCGTCACGATCCCCGCTAGCGCAATCATCCCGATCATGCCCGTAGCCGTGAAAAAGATGGGGACTGCGTAGGACCCTACCGTATCTCCCGCTACCGCGTTGAGAAGCCAAAAGCCCGGCATGATACCCAGCACGTTCAGGGGGATCGCAAGCATCACCACGATGGGGATGCAGAAAGATCGCGTCTGCGCAACTAGAAGGATGTAGATCCCCACGAGTGCTGCGGCGAAGGCCAACCCCAGATCGCGGAACACGTCAAGCGTGATCTTCCACTCGCCCTCACCCGCGAAGTCGACCTCGATACCCTCGGGGAGGTACCAGGGCACTCCTCCACCGCTGTTGACGAATGTGCGGTGCGCTGTCGGCAGTGGCGTCGCGCTGCTGACCCATCCGTCGGCTAGGGTTCCCGCGTCACTGGGGACACTCGATGCGTCAACGCGGTCAGCCGCAACGTCGAGTACGACGTCAGCGGGCGGGCGCCCTGCCGTCTCGGCGAATACATAGGCGACGCGGCGCAGGTTCTTATGGTAGATGGTCTTGTCTGCAAGGGTCCGCTCCCAGTGCCCGAGCTCTGCCAACGGCACGGTGCTTCCATTGCGCCCCTTGACGCGCACCTGAGCAAGCCCGACGGCAGTGGAGCGAACGGCCCTGGGCAGTCGGAGTTCGATCACGAGCGGATTGCGCTCGCTCGCTACGCGGACGGTGCCGGCAACGGCACCCTCGAGACAGATCTTGAGCGTCTCGACAATCTCGCGCACGGTGACACCGTTGAGCGAAGCCTTCTCTTTGTCCGTCAAGAAAACGAGTTTGATCTGATCTGATTCTACGGAGTCGTCAACGTCAACAACGTTGGGTTCAGCCTCCAACCGAGCGCGTAGAGCGTCGGCAGCGCGCATGAGATCCGCATAGGCGTGATCAGACCGACCGTAGATCTCGCCCACGACGGAGGCGACCACGGGCGGGCCTGGAGGCACTTCGACGATCTTCAAGATCCCCTTGTGGCGCCGGGCGATTCGCGTCAAGTCATCGCGCATTCGCAAACCGATGGCATGGCTCTGGGTGGTCCGGCTCTTCTTTCCCACAAGGTTCACGCGTACCTCAGCGACGTTCTCCCCCCGGCGCTGGTAATAATGGCGCACCATGCCGTTGAAATCCATTGGTGAAGCAAGGCCGACGTACGACGTGAAATCGGTCACCTCCCGCACGTTCCGCAGGTACGCTTCGATCGCGCGAACGCAGGCGTCCGTCCGCTCGAGGGTGGTGCCTTCATCGAAATCAAGAACCAACAGCAGCTCATTCTTGTTGTCGAATGGCAGCATCTTCATGGGCACGTGCCGCGTGGCGCCGAGCCCCATAGCTAAAATCGCAAGGACCCCCATCACTATCAAGAACAGCCACGCCTTCATGCGCGAACGCAACAGTGGGGCCATCAACGGGTAGAAGAAACGATACAGCACCGATCCCTTCACGGCGCTGATATCGTGCCCGTCGCTCATGCCGATGGGATTGGAATCGCCCGACCGGTACCGGCGCCTGAGCAGGTGAAAAGACAGCCACGGAGTGATCGTGAAGGCGACGACCATTGACATGACCATGGCGACCGGCACGTTGAGCGCCATCGGCCGCATGTACGGGCCCATCATACCCGTAATGAAAAACATCGGCAGGAACGACACGATGACCGCGAACGTTGCTGTTATCAAAGGAGGGCGGATCTCAGCCACGGCTTCGAGGACAATACCCCGAGATGCCCGTCCGCGCAGGGCGAAGTGGCGCGATATGTTCTCTACGTCCACTATCGGGTCGTCCACGAGCAGGCCCAACGACAGAATAAGCGCGAACAGCGTTACACGATTGATGGTGAAGCCGAAAAGAAAGTTCACGGTCAGCGTCAGACCGAATACCACCGGTATCGCCACTACTACGATCAGGGCTTCCCGCCATCCCAGCCCGAGTGTCAGCAACGCGACGACTATGAAGACGGCTACGCCCAGCGCCTCGATCAGTTCATTCACCTTGTCGTCGGCGCTCAGACCGTAGTTCCGCGTGATAACCAGGTCGATGTCGTCAGGCACGACCTCCCTCTTCAGGCGTTCCGCCAGACTGAGGATTGCTTCAGCTACCTTGACAGCGTTGGTGCCCTTCTTCTTAGCAAGGGCGATGGTAACCGCCGGAGTGCTGACGACGTCCGCGCTTTCCCGGGCCTCGCCGCCGCCCACGAGCGCACCCGTAAACGACTTGCGATCCTCAAACCCCCGGGCCGGACCCCAGCCGTGGCGAACGTAGTGCACCAGCTCTTGCGCACCGTCGGCGATGTGGGCGACATCTTTCAGGAACACCGGCCGACCATCCCAAACACCGACCACCAGTTCCCCCAGCTCGGCCGGATGGGTAAATGCCGGGCCCGCCGCCACGCGGTACACGGTATCCTCCCTGACGAAGCTTCCTACGGTGGCCTCCGCATCGGCGGCTTCGATGGCCTGTTTGACCTCCAGCGGCGAGACTTGATAGGCCTCCATACGCCAAGGATCAAGATAGACGTAAACGACCCGCGGCTGACCGCCCACTACGTATGCGCGCGAGAGGTTCTCGACGGCGGCAAGACGTTGCACCAGTTCCCCCGCCACCCGACGCAGCACGTGTTCGTCAGACGTCGCACTTGACAGCGTCAGGGTGACGATCGGCACGTCGTCGATCTCAACCGGCTTGATCACCCACCCGGTTACTCCCTGGGGCACGAGGTCAAGATGCTCGTCGATGCGCTTGTAGAGTTTGACAAGACTGCGCTCGCGGTCCTCGCCCACGAAATAGCGCACCGTAATGACCGCTGAGCCTTCTTGAGAAGCCGAGTAGACGTATTCAACTCCGTCTATCTCGAATAGAAGCTTTTCCAAGGGTGTGGTGACAAGCTGCTCCACCTCACCAGCCGAATGCCCCGGGAAGTCCACATAGACGTCGGCCACAGGCACGACAATCTGAGGGTCCTCCTCGCGCGGGGTGACCATCAGCGCGGTAGCGCCAAGCGCCGTAGCGAGCAGAATCAGCACCAGGGAGAGATTCGATTCCAAGAAGGCCCGTACAACGGCATTCGTCAGGCCGTGCCGGACTTCCGTCGGTGTGGGAGGGCCTCCGGATGTCATTCTTCCAGCCCGTCGCCGCGCCGCTGAACTACGACCCGCTCACCCTCGCGCAGGCCCGATAGCACCTCAACTTCATCATCAAGCAACCGGCCTAGTCTGACGGCGCGCCGTCGGATACCATCGCCTTCAACGACCTGTACGAGCTCCAGTTGCCCGACCCGCCGCACCGCTGATCGAGGGATGACCAGCACCGACTCGTCTTCCAGTGGGATCATCAGGCGGCCAAACATGCCCGAATAGACGCCGGGGGGACACGGGCCCGTCACTTTAACAAGAAAGGTCCTACTGGCGGACTCGGCCTCCGGGACGATTTCACTCACGCGCCCCTCGCAGCTGTGGCCCAGCGTCTCGATGCTCACGCCGATAGCCTGCCCCACCTGCAGCCTACGCGTCAGCGACTCGCGCACGCTCGCGACGAGTTGCATGCGGGTGGGGTCGTATAGCGTCAGTAGCGTCTGCCCGGGCGTTACCATATCGCCAGCCTCAACGCGCTTGTCGACGACGACCCCGTCAATGCCGGCACGAATCGTCGCGTAGCCCAGTATGGTCTGTGCCTCGGTTACGGCCTGCTCGGCGCGTTGGAGTTCAGCCTCGGCGCTTCTCCTCGCGCTTTGCACGCGATCCCATTCGATCTTCGAAGCAGCCGACTGATCCATGAGCTGCTTGACGCGGTTGTATTCGATCGCCGCCTGATCACGTGCGGAGCGGGCTGCGCTCGCGCTTGCCTGCGCCTGCTCGAGTCGCGCTGTTAATTCCTCGTCATCCAAGCGCGCCAGCACGTCGCCCTTACGGACCTTCTGCCCCGCGGTAACGTTGACCTCACGTACCTTGGCAAGCAGCTTCGAGGCAACGGCCGTTTCGTGAACCGCCCTCACGGTCCCCACCGCCTGCTCGATCCTATGCACCCGCCTCAAGCGCACCGGCGTGGTGTCTACATCCGCGATCTGTAGGCCTGTCGAGGAAGGCGCCGTCGACGTCCGCTGAGGGGATTCACCGACCTTGCGATGGAACCCTCCAGCCAGCCACACCATTAGGAGCACGACGGCGACGACAAACGCAGAGGCTGTTAGCACCGCACGGATTGCCTTCGCCCTCAGGAACGTCCGTTCTCGCGGCGTCATGTGAGCCACTCCGACCTATCCGGCGAGGGACAGATACTTACTCCGCGCGACAGCCCGCTGCCATTGTGACGAGTGCAGCCCGCAATGCAAGCTTGTGCCCATGCACGCGCCGGACGACGCGTGAATGGAGATCCACCGCGTGCCGCTGGCCGCTCCGCCTTCCGTGCGTCCATAGAACGGCGCGTCTCGCCAAGCGCAGCTGCTGTACCCCCTTACTTACTTCGACCTTCGCGTCTATGCCACTCGTTGAACGGTGTTACGGTAGACTGCCCGTGGCTTTCCGGCTGCTTTTCCAGGGAGCGTGGTTGAGAAGACCTGCGCTCGCAAGCACACTTGACGGGCCTACAGGAATCAACGTGGACGGACGCGCATTCGCTCAATAAACGTCCTGACGAATGTCCCCCGTGAGCGCGTACTCGGGGGTTGCAGGGTCGCTGCGTGCCCCCAGCCAACGCTGAAGCACCCCGTACGTCCGCGTCGGCGTGACCCGGTCGATGCGGACGGGGACAAGATCACCGGGGCGAGCGCCCTCGGCAACGACGCGGACTTCGAAGTAACGATCGGCACGCCCGCTGGCGATGGCAGGCTGTACATCATAGGCCGCGGACCGGCCCGGTACGCCGTCACCGAACGACGAGTGACCCACCTTCGAATCCGGCGTCCGCGGTTCACAGTCCACGCCCTCAACAAGCACCCGCTCGCTTGTGCCTATTAGACCTTGCCGATAGGCGTATGAGCACCTCGACTCCACTTCGGCCAGTCGACGCATCCTCTCCCGAACTATCGACGGATGCACGAATTCCCTCGACCAGCGCCCCGCTGCAGTCCCCTCGCGCGGGCTGAAGGGGAAGGCGTGGATCTTGGAGAAGCAGGCGTAGGCGGCGAGGTCGAGCGTCGCCCGGAAGTCCTCCTCCGTTTCCCCTGGGAATCCGACGATAACGTCAGTCGTGATTGCGGGCTGGTCTAACGCGCGCCGAGCGCGGTCGATCATAGCCACGTACTGGCCGGGCGTGTATTGTCGGTTCATGCGCCGCAGAATCTTCGCGCTTCCTGATTGGAGCGACAGATGTAAGTGAGGGACGCAATTCCGACGCGAAGCCAGCACCTCCAGCAGTTGTGCATCAACATCACCGGGCTCCAGGCTCGACAGTCGCAGTCTCTCAAGGCCCGCGACGTCGGCCAGCGCCCCGACCAGCTCCGACAGTGGGGATCCACCTTTACCCATTTTCCTGCGAAGAGCGGTCGCACGCCCGTATGCTCCAAGATACACACCGGTGACGACAATCTCCGTATGTCCGGCGCGCACCAGGGCACGCGCCTCAGCAAGCGCAACGTCCAGGGGTTTGCTCTTCAGCTCTCGCCGCAGCCTAGGAACGATGCAATAGGTGCAGAATGCATCACAGCCGTCCTGTACCTTCAGGAACGCACGTTGGTGTCCGGCAAACCGATGTATGCGTCCGCGCAGCTGCCCGACCGAGCTGCGCTCTCGCACCGCCGGTAGCCTCGGGGGCTGTGTCGCTGAGTGCTCGCTCATATGGTCGGTCTGCAGTTCGCCACGTGCGGCGCGCCGGAGACCGAGCTTGACCACAGGCTGCGGCCGAGAAACAATAAAATTGGGCGAGAAGGGGGGGAGGCCAGGCAGCGACGCTTCTAGTTCGGCAGGAATGTCGACGGAGTGATCGAGAATCGTGTGCACGCCGTGAATCCGCCGTATGCGCTCGGCATCCGCCCCAGCGCCGCACCCGACGACGTAGACGGGTGTGTCGCCACCGCACGCGATACGCCGGATGAGCTGTCGGCTCTTAGCGGAAGCAGTAGCCGTCACAGCGCAGGTATTGACGACCGCGATGTCGGGCTTTTCGCCCCCTTGCGCGGGACGCCACCCGAGAGCTTCGAGCGTCTCACGAATGCGCTGCGAGTCGTACTGATTGACTTTACAACCCAGGGTCGTCAGTAGATACTTTCCGGGCATGCCGGGGGACTGTAGACGAGAGCGTTGGCAGTATCAAGACTGCGACTCAAACGCCTGGCGGTCGAGGTCGAGGGTTCCAACTCCGAGCCGCGAACGCTGCAGCGTTGCAACGTGGAGGCCGTGCAATGGCGAGCGCACAAGCAGTTTGGGGAATAGACGTTGGCCGATGTTCGCTCAAGGCGCTCAAACTGCGCGCTGTCTCGGAGTCCGCGGTTGAGATAGTCGCGTATGACTACGTCGAGCACGCACAGATCCTCACCCAACCGGAGGCCGATCGCCACGCCCTGATCGCCAGCGCCCTCGAGAAATTCCTTTCGCGTAACGATCTTTCCAAAGACCTCGTCGTGGTGAGCGTCCCGGGTCAGCACACCCTGGCCCGTTTCACTAAGCTTCCCCCGGTAGCTCCCAAACGAATTCCGGACATCGTACGTTACGAAGCTGACCAGCAGATCCCGTTCGACATGGATGATGTCATTTGGGACTACCAGACGTTCACCGAGGAAGACTCTCCCGACGTCGAGGTGGGTATCTTCGCCATGAAGCGCGAGCTGCTGCGCGAGCACCTCCTCCATTTCGAGCAAGCAGCAATAGAACCCATAGCAGTGCAGTCGTGCCCGCTGGCGTCGTACAACGCCGCCCATTTCGATGGCATGCTCTGCGAGCAGACGACCGTGCTTCTCGACATCGGGGCCGCTAACACCGACCTCGTGATCGCCACTGCCGGAGGTTTGTGGACGCGCACCATACCCATCGGCGGGAACAACTTTACCGCTGCTCTGGTCAAGGCGTTCAAACTGTCGTTCGCAAAAGCCGAGGCCCTCAAGCGAACCGCGCAGACCAGCAAATACCGGCGGCAGATCTTTCAGGCAATGCGCCCGATGTTCGCCGACCTGGTGCAAGAACTGCAACGCTCAATAGGGTTCTACTCCTCCACTCACCGCGACGCCCAGATAGAGAAAGTCGTAGGCACAGGCAATACGTTCAAGATCCCGGATCTGCAGAGATACCTGCATCAGAACCTCGGGCTTGACGTGTCGCGAATCGACGCGTTCCAGAAAACGGCACCATCCGGCGCAGCAAAGGATCAGACGCTGGCGGAGAACATCTCCAGTTTCACGGTGGCCTATGGACTGGCGCTTCAAGGCGCAGAACTTGCCAAGATCACGAGCAATCTGTTGCCCAGGGAAATCGCCAAGCAGGCAATCTGGCGGAGGAAGCGGCCAGCGTTTGCTGCTGCAGCCGCGTGTCTGGTGCTAGCCGGGGCACTCATCTGGTTCCGTTATTCCGCAGACATGCGCGCCCTCGGGGCCAGCTCCGAGCGAAGCGCGGACATCCGTGTCAGCGAGGCGCAGGCAGCGAGCATCATCAACAACGGCCCGTCGCCTTCCCTCTCCGACCGGGCCAAGGCGGTGACCATCCTTGAGGCGGGCAAGGCTATGAAAAAGGCCCTGGACCAGCTAACGAAGAGCGGACGCAATGAACGAGAAGACACCGAGAAGCTGATCGAACTACAGAGGAACAAAGCGGTGATACCCCGGATCTTCCAGTTGATCCACGATTCACTCCCCGCGCCGGAGGACGGACTGGCGCGTGCAGCCACCGAGGAGGAGTTCGCTAAGGCCCTCGCCGAGGCCCCGCCACGCGGACAACGCCAACACGTCGTCCTCGACTCGCTTTCCCTGCAGTTCGAGTCGGATCTCAACTCCTACTTCTGGCAGCCGATAGGGGAAAGCGAGCCACCGATAAACGATCCGAGCGAACCCCTGCCAGGCATCAAGATTGAGATCGAGTGTACAACCCCCAATGTAGAGGGGCCCAAGTTCATAAGAGAAGCGTTTATGGATCGTCTGCGTGAGAACGGGCGCCAAGCCAACATGGGCTTCTACGTCGATCGCGTGTACCTTATCGACGGCGCGAAACTCGAAGTCCCGGGACAGGGCTCGACCGCTCGAACGTCGGGCACCGGGCCGCGGACCCTGCCCGTCACGATTCCGGTCCGACGTGGACCCGGCGTGGCGGGGACGCAACCGGCGATGACGCCGACGGCTACGGTCGACCCCAACAGCCTCGATCCTCTTACCAACGAACCGATCAAGGATGACTGGCGGTTCGTAATCTGGGCGGACGTGATACTCGAGGATTTTCCGGGATCTGAAGATGCGGAGAGCGACGACAACGAAGATTAGCGGGTAGCCTCCCCGCTCGCGCACCATCTGGGATCGACCGATCGGAGGCGGTGCGGGCGTGGCTGCCATCTGCCGGTCAGGCGGAGTTTTTGGCAATGGAATTTTTGCGGCGTCATGCGTTTTACATCATATGTGTTCTAGCTGGAGGCGGCGGGATAGCCTTGGCCGTCACGGGTCTGCTTGCCATGCCTAAGGTGGAGGACGAGTTGCAGAAGGCCAAACGCGTATACGACCAGTTGGATTCCCTGAAGTCCAACCCCGTCAATCAACTGCGCATCGACGCTGAGGCCGCGCGAATCGAGTCGACGCTCGAGGATCGGCGCCAGGTGTTCGCAAGGGCCGTGGAGATCTATCAGTACAAGCCGCTCGTGCCAGAAGCCTTCCCCGACGGGGACGCCGACGCCCGACGCAGATTCCGCGCGGAGTACGAGAAGAGCATGGTAGCCTTGTTCGACTCCCTAGGTGCCGGCTCGACTGCGACCGAGGCGGAGATCAGCCTCATGCGTGACAAGATAGAGAACGAGGCAGCGGCCGGCGGCGTCACCAGCCGGGGTCAGCGGTTTGCAGGTGCGCCCTTCACTCCGGCTGCGGTGCTGACTGAAGCCGGTTGCCGGACCGACCCGGTTGCCCGGGCGAACATCGCTGCCGCTCAGAGGTACTACTGCTACGCAGTGCACTTCAGGCAGGCAAAGCCGCCGAGAAGCGTGTCGAGTCTCGAATTCGACCCGATGATGGTCGACAGCGGGACGATGGAGGCGCCTACACCAGGCGAAGCATGGCGCGCCCAGGTCAGCTATTGGATCCAGAAGGACGTCGTGGACGCGATCGTAGCGGTGAACCGTGAGGCAGCGGATGCGGCATCAAAGGACGGTCAGCCGGTGTGGGTCGGCATCATGCCGGTAAAAGACGTTATTTCGATCCGCGTATCCGATTACGTCGTCCCGGACGATGACGAGTACGCCGGCGCCCTCCCTGGAGACGCAACGGAAGCCCTGCCTTGCGGTACTCCCAATACCGTCTTTACACATTCAGCGACCGGGGAGGACTACGATGTGCGGCAGTTCACTGCCAAGCTGGTGATGGACCAGCGCGATATCCCACGCCTCGTCGATCGCATCAGTAAGAACAGTTTCCACACGCTTCTTCGCGTGGCGTTCAAAACGGTCCCCCCCAACAAGGGCATGCATGGGAAGATTTACGGGACCGAGCCGACCGTAAACGTGGTCATGGATTTCGAGACACACATGCTTGCGGAAGTCTTCCGCCCGATGATGCCTCAAGAGGTCTGCGACAGTTACGATGCGATAGACTGCGAGCCCTATCGCGATGAGGACGAACTAGAAGAGGAAGATACAGAATAGTGCTGGAAAGCCTCACCGCCAATAAAGAACTCGACCTTGCGGTGCGGCCCGGTGGGCGCACGACTTTACTTCCGCTCACTGCGACGCGGGCAGATCTTGGAACGGGGCGGCCGACTCCGATCGAATTGAACCGTCGCTGCCCACCGTACTGCTCGGCGCACTCGCCACATTCCAGTCCAGGAGTCAGCTAGATGGCCAAACAACTGGTCGGCCCGGTGGAAAGACACCTCGAGAAAGCCGTGGTGGGGATGGCTGGGCTGGTCCTTATGGGAGTCGTCGCTAGATACGCCGTCACCTCACCGAACTTCCTGGAGCTTGCGGGGGAGCGGGTCACGCCGGCTACAATCGACGCCAAGGTTGCCGTCAAAGCCGCCGACATCCGCCGCAGAATCCAGAAGCACGAGGTGGAAGTGGAGACGCCTGAACCGCTTTACCCGCAGTTTCTACAAGAGCTTGACACTTTCGCCAGTAACAGTCTCGCACTGGAGTATCTCAGAGCGGTGCCTTTCGGACCGCCTGTGCCGATCATCGACCCTCCCGAAGTGATAAAGGGGCGCAAGAAACTAGTTGAGATAGTAGCGCTATCCAAACCTCGGGTCACGCATGGCCGCAGCACGTTCGACTTCTCACACACCGGAGGAACGCTCCAGGTACGCAACTGGGCAACCGTCTCCGCAGTCTTCAACCGCAAAGAACAACTCCGGATCCTCAAGCAGCAGTACGGGGCGAAGCACGACACTGTCGTCTTCGGAGGAGTCGAACTCGACCGCCGCGAACGCCGCCCCGACGGAAGTTGGTCAGACGAGGACTGGCAGACGGTGGAGGTGTTCCCGAAGCCGGCGATTCCCGCAGTACCTGTGGTCGACCTGGTCCTCGAGGATAACCAGGTTGTCGTACCCCGTGATTCGTACCTGACCGTGCGCGGCTTCGTTGATGAGCTCAGCGTCGCGACGATGCAGGTCAACGTCCTGCGACCCTTGATGCCCGAAGTCCGCAACGGAGACAGGTGGGAATTCCCCATGATAGCGAGCTACAAAGACGTCCTTGACATGGACGCGGAGTATCTCGATCCCGAACGCGACGAGACAAGTCCAATCGACCGGTACATGCTTCAGACGGAGCAGGAAGCGAGCGAGACTCCCGAGAAGGAGCTTACTCCGCGCGAGATCATCGAACAGCTCTTCGACACCGCGCTGCGCAAGCTGCAAAACGCAAAGCAGAACATGTCGCTCGACGATGCATATGGCGCGTACAACTCCGCCGCAGACGTGGTCCTGAACAGGGACGCGACCGGTACCGACAAAGCCAAAGCCCAGCGCATAATGGACGAGGCTTCGCAAGCCATCAGGGACATACAACGGCGAGGTAGAGACACGCGACCCGGTCACGGTCCGGGGGCCGGCGAACGGAAGCGGGAGCTCCTGCCAACCCAGCAGGTGTGGGCCCACGATGCAGGACCCGGCAGCATCGAGAGCGGAAAAACCTACCAGTATCGAATCCGTATGGTCCTGTTCAACTCCCTTGCCGCGGACCCGGCGCAGTTCGAGGATAAGACAAACGCCGGTCGCGTGCTGATCGCGGGACCATGGTCGGAGCCTTCGGACCCGGTGACCATCGAACCGGACACGCAGTACTTCGCAACGGCGTTCGATGAAAGGAACGAGGAGGTAAGAATGGAACTGTTCCGCTGGTTTGACGGCGTCTGGGTGACACACCGCTGGGACTTCAAGATAGGCGGCGCGGTTGAAGGTGAAGCGCGCGAGCCGGTGCCGATCAGTGACTCCGACGAGGTGGACAGACCTATGATCCGCTTTGCGCCGAACGTCGAGGTCGTCGACATCGATTTCAAACGCCCCTACCGCGACCACAGACCAAAGAGGGGAGGTATCGCCGTCGCCGATACCCTGATCTCCGCCTGCTCGGTCGTCCTTGTAGACGCGGAAGGCAAGCTGACGGAACGGTTCATCCTGGACGACAAGGCCAGCCCCGTCAGGAGGAGTCTGAGCAAGGTCGTTTTTCAGCCGCCCAGGAGGCACTAGCGGGCCGTCGCTCGCCGGGTGGTCAAGTTGATTGCTGGTACGCGTGGACGGGTAGCCTCCACTTGGGCGGGAACAGGGATGCGCGGGGGAAAGGGGTTGCCCATGCAGCCCCGTAGGTGTACGCCCGACAGAGTACCCG
>JBHHXS010000014.1:0-22650 GCA_046757145.1 Phycisphaerae bacterium
CCGATCCCGGCGCGTGTGGTCCCGGCACCCAGCAATGTGTTGAGTTCGATTCATCTGACGGCACGAGGTACTTGGCAGTATACGCCCGCAGCTCGATCGGGCGCTACTCTTTCGGTGTGAAGGCAGACTCGGGCGGCGCGGTCGTCGATAGTGGTACGCTTCCGCCGGGCGTACGCAATGAATTGTCGATTCCCGGTCCGAGCTTGACAATCAGCGTGACGCCGCTGGAAGGCACGTCTCCGCTGACTGTTCGCTTCAAGGGCAACGCCTCCAGCGAGCTGGAGATCAACGATGACCTGACGGAGTGGGACTTTGACGTGGACGACGACGACCCGGCCACCAAGAGCAGCGGACGCAATGCAACATACACGTACGTGGTGCCTGACGGCGAAAGCAGAGTGTTCACCGCCCGGCTGACAGTCTACGACGTTGGACCGGTAGAGCCGTTCCGGGAGGGCAATCCGGCGATGGCTGAGGCGCGTATCAAGGTGTCCGGCCAAGCGTCCGATGCCCTGGGCAATATCGAGACCGGCGGGGATGTGCGCATCACGATCAATCCTACCGGTCGACTTGCCTCCGAACCGGAGGAGTTGGAATTGTGTGAAACAATCGAGTCTGGTGGTGTCTGCGGTGTGTCACCGTTCGAGGTGCAGTTGAAGCTCCAGGGAGACCCCCCGGATGGGACACGCCAGACGGTGTTCTGGGATCTGGGCGATGGTAGCACCGCAACGAGCCTCAGCGTAACGCACACCTACACCAACAGGACCGGCATGCCTGAGGGACTGGTCATCAGTGCTACGGTGCGAACGGAGACGTCCGGGGGCGTCATCGTCGAGACGAGGGCTTCCGCCCGCATCACCGTTCTGCCCGGAAGCGCGGAGGAGGAGATCCCCGACGTTGTCCTTCCGGGTACGACGCCACAGGGTGGACGCCCGTCGACTTCCCTATGCGGTGCCGCCGGTATCTTGCCGCTGTTTCTGACCATGCTGCTGCTGGTCTGCCTGCGAAGATGGCATTGACGGCATCTGGAGGTTCTGCGGCGGTTTGCACCCGGCTTCTGTACTAACGGTCACTTCGTTGTGGCCCACGTGTTTGTCTCTTATGGATTCTTGTGGGAATGTTGCCGAAGTCGAGTCAGCGCGCCGCTAGAGTCATCCAACTCGCGAATGACGTCGCGCGTGAGTACGATCAGGAGTACGTGGGGACCGAGCACGTCCTGCTTGCAATCCTGCGCGAAGGGTCCGGCATCGGAGCGAAGGTGCTTGCGAAGCATGATGTGACCGTGGACAAGCTCCAGAGGGAAGTGGAGAAGCTGGCCAAGAAGCAGCTCGAGGAGACGTGGGTGTTCGGACGGCTCCCGGGTACGCCACATTTCAAGAACGTCGTAGCTACTGCGATCGAACAGTGCCAGGAGCTCGGCGCCAAGGCGGTGTGCACGGAGCACCTCTTGCTCGCCCTGGTCAAGGAACGTGGGAGCATCGCAGGCAAGGCGTTGAGGGCCCTGGGCCTGTCGTTTGCTGACATCCGCAGCGACGTCATCGAACTGACGTCTGCACCACCGGGATGATCAAGTCCCAGGAGAGTACCAGAGCTCCGCATAGACGCTTGGTACGGCTCGCACTATAGTTCCCACCCGCCGACCATCTCTGCCGCGCCGTGAACCGGGTCTGCAGACCAGTAGTCGACGATCGATCATGCTGTCCGGATCGGCCGATTTCGATCGAATCGCCAGACCCTTGGCACCTGCTTCGTGTGCAATAGCAGGAGTCGGGCAACTGCCGACCGGCTCCGCTTCTTCCCCCCGGCTGGTGCAACAGGCCCGGGGAACCTAACATAACAACTGGTGGAACACTGACCGCCCGGATACCTGCTGAGCAACGATTCCGGCATCAAGGAAACACAGGTACTCCATGCGGCCCGAAGGATGGCTGGAGACCGCAACTTATGGATCTTGGATCGCTCGGCTATAGCCTCGGCAGGAAGCGCGCGATCGTATGCGGCAGCACGCAGGGCATCGGCCGCGCGTGTGCACTGCGATTCGCCGACCTGGGTGCGCACGTGACCCTGGTGGCACGGGACGAACTCGCGCTGACACGCGTCTGTGGCGAGTTATCGACGCCCGAGCAACAACGCCACGAGTTCGTCGTAGCAGATTTCACAGAGCCGAATTCTCTTAAGGATCGCATCACGCGCTACCTGAAGACATCCGAACCCGTGCATATCCTGTTGAACAACACCGGGGGACCGCCTCACGGCGCGATAGTAGAGGCCAAGCCGGAAGAATTCGTCCGGGCGATCAGCATGCACGTCGTCTGCAATCAGATTCTCGTTCAGGCGGTCCTGCCAGGCATGAAGCAGCAGGGATACGGACGGGTGATCAACATTATCTCGACGTCGGTAAAGGAGCCGATCGCCGGACTTGGTGTCTCCAACACGACGCGCTGGGCGGTTGCGAGTTGGGCCAAGACGATGGCTGGAGAGCTCGCCGGTTTTGGCATCACGGTCAACAACGTACTGCCGGGGTACACGGACACTGCGCGGCTGGGCTCGCTCATCAAGGCGAAGGCTAAGGCGGGCGGCATCAGCGAGGGGGAAGTCGCCCGACAGTTGATTGAGCGAATCCCGGCTGGACGATTGGCCCGCCCCGAAGAGATAGCGGCGGCGGCCGGATTCCTGGCCTCGCCGTCGGCCTCGTACATCACCGGCATAAACCTACCGGCCGATGGTGGACGCCTGTCAACCATGTGATCGAATGGCGACGATTGCGAACTATATCGACGGGCGGATGGTCGCGCCGTCTTCAGGCAAGTATCTCGATAACGTCGATCCAGCGACCGGCAATGTCTACGGGCGTGTGCCTGACAGCGACGAAGTGGACGTAACGGCTGCCGTCGGTGCAGCGGAGCGTGCGTTGCCCACATGGTCGAGGTTGGATTCGTCGGCGCGGGCCGGCGTGCTGCTGAGAATTGCCGACGGCATCGAGTCGCGTCTCGAAGAGTTTGCACTAGCTGAGTCCGTCGACACGGGCAAGCCGCTGACGCTGGCGAGGTCGGTCGACATCCCGCGCGCGGTCAAGAACTTCCGATTCTTCGCAACAGCCATCCTCCACGCGAAATCCGAGCTACATGACACCGATGGCGTTGCGCTGAACTACACCCTTCGCCAGCCGCGGGGCGTCGCCGGGCTCATATCTCCCTGGAACCTGCCGCTGTATCTTTTGACCTGGAAGATTGCCCCGGCAATCTCGACCGGGAACACCGCCGTTGCCAAGCCCTCGGAATTGACGCCGATGACCGCACATATGCTGGCCGGAGTGTGTGCCGAAGCCGGGCTGCCTCCCGGCGTTCTCAACATTGTCCACGGGAGCGGGCCCAAGGCCGGCCAGGCGATCGTCGAGCATCCGCGGATTCCAACGATCTCGTTCACCGGTGGTACGGTGACGGGAAGACACGTAGCCACGAAGGCTGCCCCGTTGTTCAAGAAGGTATCGCTGGAGCTGGGGGGGAAGAACCCCAGTCTAGTATTTGCCGACGCGGACTTGGCCAAGCACTCCAAACCAGCTTGCGCTCCGCCTTTGCCAACCAGGGTCAGATTTGCCTCTGTAGTTCGCGGATTCTCGTGGAGCGTGGCGTGTACCCGGCGTTCGTCGAGCGTTTTGTGGGGGCGGTAAAGGCACTAAAGGTGGGCGATCCGTTGGAGCGGACGAGCGATCAGGGGGCACTAGCATCTAAGGCACAGTTGGAAAAGGTCAGTTCGTACGTGCGGCTGGCTAAGGAGGAGGGAGGAACCGTGTTGTGTGGCGGATGTTCTCCTCCGCTCGTGAACGAGCGCTGCAGGAACGGGTATTTCTTCCAGCCGACCGTAGTCACCGGGCTCGGTGCTGCGTGTCGTGTGAACCAGGAGGAGATCTTCGGGCCGGTCGTAACCTTAGCGCCTTTCGACACGGAGGACGAAGCGGTCGCCTTGGCGAACGGGAGCGCGTACGGGTTGTCAGCTTCTGTGTGGACCAGAGATCTGGCGCGTGGCCACCGTGTCGCCGGTCGGATTGAGGCGGGGACGGTGTGGGTCAACTGCTGGCTCCTGCGCGATCTGCGCGTTCCCTTTGGCGGGATCAAGCAGAGCGGCGTAGGGCGTGAAGGAGGTGAAGAGGCTCTTGCCTTCTACACCGACGCAAAGAACATCTGCGTTAGGGTGTCCGGGGACGACTGAGCTCGACCTCGCGAGCACGTCGGTATGGACCTCACTACCCCGGGATGAGTGGACGGTGCAATCCGCACGCCCTCGGAGGAGCTGAGTTTATGGGTGAATCGAAGCTGAGCGAGAGGGCGCCCGAACCGGTCGGCGCGTTCCCGCACGCTAAACGCGTCGGCGAGCTGCTGTTCCTTTCCGGTATAGGCCCGCGGAAGCGCGGCTGCCGGGGAATCCCCGGTGTAACGCTGGATGCCGGCGGCAATGTCGTCGCGTATGACATTGTGGCGCAGACATTAGCCGTCTTTGAGAACGTCCGATTCGTTCTCGAGGATGCCGGTTCATCCTGGCAGAACATCGTCGATGTTCAGGTCTTCTTGACCGACATGAAGCGAGATTTCGATGCGTTCAATCGAATCTATGCCGCCCACTTCGCGGGCCCCGGTCAGCCCTACCCCACGCGCACGACGGTGGAGGTCGGCTCACTTCCTACACCTATAGCAGTGGAGTTGAAGGTCATCGCGACGATCGACGAAAGACGGTAGGGCGACCAGGTTATCGCTCTGCGCCCAGCGCAGACCAAAGCCGACCACCGGCGCCATCACGGGCTGGAGAGCGTGCGGAGGACCGCCCGGACCGGGCTGGCATCAAACCCGACAAGCTTCAAAGGCAGGGCGATAAGCTCGTAAATACCCTCCGGAACGCCTGCGAGGACGAGACCTTCGAGTATGGCCATGTCAAGGCGCAGGAACACCTGGTGGGCAGCTAGGTGCTTGGCTTGCATCGGATCCACGCTGGGCGTGTCGATGCCGATTAGCCGGACGCCTCGGCTGTGCAGATGTTCGACAAGCTCCGGCTGAAGTGCGGCGAAGTCTTCGTTCCAGCGGTTCGGATCAGGAAAGGTATCCGTTGCAATCAGTACGCGTTGAGCGTCGACGGCGACACGGATGTCGGCAGGGCCGATTCGAGCGCCTCGAGCAGTGCGGACACGTACGACTTGGCAGGGGCCGAGATAGTAATCCAAGGCTCGCTCATCGATTCCCGGTGAGCCGACACCGTAATGATTGGGCGCGTCGGCATGCGCGCCGACGTGCACGGTGGTGCGCAGTGTCGAGAGTGTAAGGCTGTCCCCCCTGCTCATGTCGGACAGCACATGTCTCGACACCGGCGTGTCACCGGGCCAAACGTCAATGTCACCTGAGACGGGCGGGGAGATGTCGTACAGCATGATTGTGCCCTGCTAAAACCGATGTCTAATCGCCCAGAGATCCGGAAACACGGGTTTGAAAAGGGAATCCTTGAGGAACTGCACGCCGAGGCTCCCTCCCGTGCCGCGTTTGTCCCCGATCGTGCGTTCGACGACTTTGACGTGACGGTAACGCCACTCCTGCTGCCCCTCGTCCAGGTCGGTCATTACCTCGAACAGGATGGCGAGTTCCGGTTGGGTCTTATAGAGACGGAGGATTCCATCCTGGACCACATCGCTGGGCATCGTAGGAGAGGTGACGTCCTTCTCTTTTATCTCCGCGGGAATCTCGACACCACGCTGTTCAAGGAAATCGTAGAAGTGGTCCACCAGGCTGCGTGTCCGGAGACGCCGCTCCACGCGACTTCTTCCCCGCGCATCGCCGGTGCAGTGCTCCATCATCTCCGCTCGTTTGACACCGAGGACAAACTCCAACTCACGGAACTGGGCTGACTGAAACCCGGAGGAGGTGTCCAGTCGGTCTCGGAACCCACTGAAGGACATCGGGGTCATCGTCTCCAGGATGTCCAGCTGCCCGACCAACGTCTTCATGACCGTACGCAGTCGTCTGAAGGTTGCAACAGCGCCGAAGAGGTCGTTGTCTGACAAATCGCGACAAGCCTTCTCAATCTCGTGGAGCATGAGCTTGAACCACAGCTCGTAAGTCTGATGGATGATTATGAACAGCGTCTCATCGTGCTCAGGCGGACTTGACTGCAAGGTTTGCAGGTCGAGCAACTGGTCGATTCTCAAATACTCGTTGTAGGTCAGGGGCATGCTCTTGTTCCTGATCGCTTGTGCCATGCCTCCGCCGGCGCCGGGGCACGGCGGTGCGATTCAACGTCATTGCGTGGCCATCACCCACAGCGCCAACACCAGCGTCATGATAACGCCCACCCCCGCGAGTTTGATTCCGGCGATAATCCTGTCCTGCGCTTCCGCCCGCCGCACCGCTTCGGCATACGGGATGCGAGTGAAGCTGATCATCATGTAGAGCGGCACGTACCACTTCGGAAACAGTCTGTGAAGAAGCTTCTCTCGTCTTTTCTTCCGCAGAAAAGCAGGCGTTCCCACGTGATCGCGCATTTCGATGAAATTGCCAAGCGCGAGGTCGGCAATCGCATCGCAGTTCTCCTTGCGGCGTTGCTGATAACCCGCCAAGGCGTCACCCCAGCGAGGCCCGTATTCAAGCAGACACTCATGCAACACGGTGCAGTCTTCGAAGGCCGAGATCATCCCCTGGCCGTAGAACGGGACTATCGCATGGGCCGCATCACCCAACAGGCCGACCTTGTCCCTGTAGATCCAGGGGCTGCATCGAACCGTGGCGAGCGTGCTCGTGGGGTTAGCGAAGTAGTCGGAGGACAACGTCGGCATCATCGGGACAGCGTCGGGAAAGTGTTTCTCGAAGAAGCTCAGGACGTCCCTCTTAGTCGTCAAACTTGCGAAGCTGTTCGCGCCTTCCAGCGGCCAGAAACAGGTCGCGGTGAACGAGCCGTCCGCGTTGGGCAGGGCTATCATCATGAATGAGCGACGTGGCCAGATGTGCAACGCCCCCTTCTCCATGCGGTGACCGCCGCCTTCTTTCGGTGGAATGACGAGCTCCTTGTAGCCGTGCTCCAAGTACTGTAGGGAATGGTTGAACCGGTCAAGACGCTGAAGCCTGTTTCTCACCGCGCTAAAGGCTCCGTCACATCCGATCACGATGTCGCCCCTCACCGTGGTTCGCTCGCCCGTCCGCGCGTCTGCGCAATAGACGGTCGCAGCATCCGGATCAAGATCAACGCATTTCTGCTGGAAATGGAGATTCACGTTCGGATACTTGTCCGCTGCCTTAAGGAGGATCATGTTGAGCTCGGCGCGTGATACGGAGTTGATCGCCTGGCCATCACACCCGTACGGCTGGAAAGACAGGTCACCATTGTGCGAATGTATCATCCGGCCGGGCATGGGGATCGCGTCCCGCATGACTTCGTCGAGCACGCCCACTTCCGCAAGTGCGTGGATGCCGCGAGTGGAAAGCGCGAGGTTGATCGACCGTCCCGAGCTGATCTCGGCCGTGCGAATGTCCGGGCGCTTCTCGTACACATCGACTTCGAAACCAGCCGAACCCAGATAATTGGCCATAAGCGCCCCGCCCGGCCCTGCACCGACCAACACGAATTTCGGCATCTTTTTCGTGCTCATCTGCTGGCTTGCCAAATGAGGGTCCGTTCCTTGTTCGATTCGCCCAAAACACCGTTCCGGTCCGACTTCAGCCCGAGTGGTTCTCCGAAATCAGACCGGTCTCGCTCAGCCCCGCCCGAATGGGGTCCGACCGTCGAGGATTCTAGCGAATCTCCAAACCTCATGGAACGTGTTGTAGAGCGGCACCGGTGCGACGCGGATCACGTTGGGTTCGCGGAAGTCTCCGACTACGCGGCACGCTCGGAGTTCTTGGAACATCTTGTTGGGGGCATCGTGGACCAGTATCGAGAGCTGGCAGCCCCGGGCTTCGGTGTTGCTGGGCGTGATGACCTCATAGCGTGCGCTGGCCATCAGGTCGACAAGGTAGGCCAAGTAGCCGGTCAGTCGTACCGATTTAGCACGGAGTGCGGGCATGCCTACTTCGTCGAAGACCGCCAGCGACGCTCGAAGCGGAGCCAACGCCATGATCGGCGGGTTGCTTACCTGCCAGCCTGCCGCACCGGATTGCGGCATGAAGTCGGCGAGGAGGTGCATCCTGAACCGGGTCTTGGGGTCATTGCCCCACCACCCAGCGAACCGCGGCAGATCCGGGCGGTCAGCATGGCGCTTGTGTACGAAACATCCGGCGACCGCCCCTGGGCCGCTGTTTACGTACTTGTAGTTGCACCAAACGGCAAAGTCGGCGCCCCATTCGTGCAAGTGCAGCGGGATGTTCCCGACTGCGTGCGCGAGATCGAAACCGACGTAACACCCGGCACGATGGGCCGCCTCAACGATGCGTCGCATGTCCATTACCTGGCCGGTGAAGAAGTTAACGCCGGCGCACATCACCACAGCAATTCGTTCCCCTTCCCGATCGAGAATCTCCTCCAGATCCTCCATCCGTATGGAGTGTTCGCCGGCACGCGGCTCGACGATGATCAAAGCACTGCGCGGATCAAGGCCATGGTGCATGATCTGTGATTTGATCGCGTATGTGTCAGATGGGAAAGTCGGGCCGTCAACGAGGATCTTGTACCGCTGCCTCGTAGGTCGGTAGAACGAGACCAACATCAGGTGTAGGTTGACCGTCAGGCTGTTCATCATCACTACTTCGCCTGGATTGGCTCCCACAAGACGTGCTCCGGAGTCGCGGAAGATCTCGTGATAGGAATACCACGGCGTGTTCCCGTCAAAGTGCGCATCGACGCCCAACCCCGCCCAGTCGTTCAACTCCTGGTCGATCACATCACGCACACTCGTCGGCTGGAGACCAAGAGAGTTGCCGCAAAAGTAAATGACCTGCCGGTGATCCGGACCCTCCGGGATGTGGAAGCGCTGACGGTAGGTCTGCAACGCGTCGTCGGCGTCAAGGCTCAGCGCGAATGCCTCGTCAGGTTGGTACGCCGTCATTGCGCAATCACGCTTGAGTCAGGCGAACTGACCCTTAGTCAGGCCGAGGAACTCCAGTGCGGTGCCACATAGCAGCCGCTCCCGCGTCCGCGGTTTCAAGTCGTCCATCGATTCGATAAGCCCCCCGGGTTCGGCCTCGCCCAGAGGGAACGGGTAGTCCGACCCCAGAGCGACCCTGTCTTCCCCGACCAGTCCGATCAGGTAGCGCAGCGCGTCGGCGTCGTGCACCAGAGAGTCGACGTAGAAGCGTCCCAGGTAGGAACGCGGATTCTTGTCGTTGTCAACGGCGCAGAGGTCGGGGCGGCACTGAAAGCCACGCTCAATACGACCGATAGTGATCGGAAACGCCCCTCCGCCGTGTGCGAAGGCCACGCGCAACTTCGACAAGCGTTCGAAGACCCCTCCGAAGATCATGGAGCAGATGGCAAGAGAGGTCTCGGCCGGCATTCCAACGAGCCAAGGGAGCCAGTATCGCGGCATCGAGTCCTTGCCCATCATGTCCCACGGATGGACGAACACGGCCGCTCCCTCGGCCTCCGCCGCCTCGAAGACCTGGAAAAGACTGGGGTCGTTGAGGTTGCGGTCGTTCACATGGGAACCGATTTCGACACCGGCCAGACCCAGCTCGTTGACACAGCGTTCGAGTTCGCTGACGGCAAGGTCAGGATGCTGCATGGGAAGTGTGCCAAGCCCGATAAAACGGCGGGGGCGCTCGCGAACGACGTCGGCAATGTGATCGTTAAGAATCTTACACAGGTCGAGAGTGTGCTGAGGCTCAGCCCAATAGGTGAACATCGCCGGCACAGTTGAGAGCACCTGAACGTCCACGCCGCTGGCATCACAATCGGACACACGCGTGTTCGGGTCCCAGCAGTTGGCGGTGATCTCTCGGAAGCATCGGCCATCGACCATCAATCTAGCCCGGCAGGTGTTGGTGTGCTCAATCTGTACGAAGCCGCCGTAACCGTACCGCTCTTTCAGATTGGGCCAGTTCTCCGGCAAGATGTGAGTGTGCAGGTCGATCTTCATGGGCGTCAACACTGCCCGTCAGGCCTGCATGATAGTGCCACACTTGCTACACTTGCGCAGCTCTTCGCTGGAGAAGAACTCCTCGATGACCGGCTTGATTTGAGTGGCGAGGTTCGTGAGGTGGAATTGTGCATCGTGCACGATCTCTCCACACTTCTCGCAATACCAGCGGATGTGATCGTTCTGCCCCTCCGGACGTCGCCGCTCCACCACCATGCCGATCGTGTTGGCGGGCCTCTGGGGCGAGTGTGGCACCAGTGGCGGTAGAAGAAGTACGTCACCCTGCCTGATGGGAATGTTAACGCTCCGCCCGTTTTCTCTTACCTTAACGGAGATATCGCCCTCCAATTGATAGAAGAACTCCTCCGTAGGGTTGATATGGTAGTCCCTCCGTACGTTGGGGCCTCCGACTATCATGACCATCAGGTCAGTATCCTGCCACACGATAGCGTTTCCCACCGGGGGTTTCAGCAGGTGTCTATGCTCTTCGATCCATCCCTTGAGATTGAATGCAGGACCTATCGCCATGGGAGCACTCTCGCCTTCGATTAACTATACGGAGCCCAACCGCCATGTGCATTATTGACGCTAAGGCATGAATGTCAACTCGGTGAAGCGATGCGCATAGTCCGTCACCAGAATCCGCAAGTTGATGGCACGCAACCGCTTACGGAATCGTCGGTCGGCGCTCGGCGGGCGTCGGGCGTTGGGCGTTGGGACACATCCCGCGAAACGCGATCTAAGCTTGTATGCGGAAGCGCATTCGGATCCCCCATATGGACGTCATTGTGGGTGTCGAAAACAAGACGCTCTAGGGGCGCCGCAGCCTCGCCCCTGCATCGATATCCGCATCTTCGGCAACGACGCAGCGTCGCAAACAAAAGAGCCGTGTACCGTGCGAGGCTCGTACGCTGGTAGCCTGCCTCCCAATCCACCGAACACACTACGTGATGCAGAGATAGCGCTACACATATGACGGGACGCCAAAAGCGAACGCAGCAAAACAGGGTGACGCCTACCAGGAAACGCGCCGGCTGAATAGCTCCGGTCGCCACACCGGCGAGGGCCACCAAAGGCAAACGAGCTCCAGGGTCGTACGCGGCAGTGTTCCGCGACACATACCGCCAGGAACGACTTGCTGTCCGCAGTCATTGGGAAAGAAGCCCAGGATACGCAGTGCGAGTTTAAGGCAACGAAGCCCGGACACGCGGCGTAGCAGGCCGACGACGTGCTCTGCCTTCCCGAATTCGGACCGGCTTGTGTCTGGTCAACGGCCCGTTCAATCGGACGTAATAGTCTGTCGCTCACGCGAACCTTTGTGCGTCGAACCGGGTATCCTTGTTGACGGTATGAGCAGGCACCGCAGGACTATTGTAGAGGTAGTTGACAACAGGTAGTGCTAGTGTAATTACGTCTGATTTCGTGCAAAACGCCTTTTCTCTCCGGTAACCGGTTGAAACCTAACCAATTCGGTGCTATATTGGATATCGCACCGGTTTGGTGTGGAATGTGTGCTCGTCACGGACGGCACGCAACATTGAGGAGACATGTTCTATGGTAGCTGTGACGCCAAACGACTGCTCGACCGCAAGGAACTATCGCAGCGTCTCGGACATAGACCCATGTTCCCTGCGATATGTCCCGAATCACAGAATACGCACGCGCAAAGCCGCGCGCGATGCGGAGTACATCGCGGATCAGATCGCATCGGGGAATGCGCCTAATGTCGATGCGGAGGAGCGTGCATTGTTTGCGGCACTGCACACGTGTGCCTACAGGGCTGCGGGGCGCATGCGGCGTAAGGACATCCCATTGTCCGAGCGTCAATGCTGGGTCGGGAGATGGAGAGTCATTCGCGATCACCTAGTCGAGCGCAACCTAGGCCTGGTTTACACGATGATGGTCGGGTTTCGCTCGCGCGAGGTGGACGTGGACGAGCTACGGAGTGAGGCGATGCTGGCTCTGGTGCGCGCGGTGGAGGGTTTCAATCCATGGCGTGGTTTTCGCTTCAGCACCTATGCCTGCAACGCCATCGTCCGGGCACTGATCCACTTGTCGCGGCGTACCAAGAAGTATCGTCTGCGATTCCCGGTGGGGCACGAAGCCTGGCTTGAGCAGGTGACGCAGGTGGATACTACCAAGGAGCTGTTCGCTGATCGGCTTCGCCACGCGATTTACGAGAACCTAGGCGAGCTCACGCACCGCGAGGCACTGGTTATCGGTTGGCGCTTCCCGCTGCACGGCGGATTCAGTTTAACGCTGGGTGAGGTTGGTGCGGCAATCGGACTGAGCAAGGAGCGCGTCCGCCAGATTCAGGAGCGGGCCCTCGGGAAGCTGCGTGGGGTGCTCGAAGCAGACCCTGCGATGCAATAAAGTTTGTTATAGTGGCTGCGGGGTGTGGCAGCCCACTATAGGGCGATAGCACAGAGGTCGATGATCCAGCCATGCTGTCCATCACGCGGAAGACCGATTATGCGTTGGTAGCGTTGGCGGACCTGGCGCGTCGCGGTCCGGCCCTTGCCAGCGCACGCGACTTGGCCTCGCGCCTGCAAGTGCCCTTGCCCGCCCTGACCAACATACTCAACCGCCTGACCCACCGTGGATTGGTTTGCTCGGTTCGCGGTGCCAACGGGGGGTATCGCCTGGCGAGGCATCCGGACCAGATTACGCTCGGCGAGCTGATTGAGGCTGTTGAGGGACCGGTAAGGCTCACCAGGTGCTGCTCCGACAGGGCTACGATGGACGCTACGCAGTGTGAGCGCGAGGCCGCCTGCGACCTGAGAGCACCGCTGCATAAAGTGCACGAGAGTTTCAGGACTTTCCTTAGTCAGGTGACGTTGCGGGATCTGGCGTGGAACCACGTGTCGCTTAACGTGGGGAATACGACTGCGACGCCGCTGTTCGACCAGGAACCGAACGGATCATGAACCGGCGCACCGGGGAGCTTATCACTTCTTCGGTGCTTCACATGAGAGCGAAGGTGTTAACATATGTCTGACACCGGCGGAGCCATCCAGAGCTGGGCGAAGCAGGAGTACAAATACGGGTTCATCACGGACATCGAGACCGACCGCGTCCCCCCCGGTTTGAACGAGGATGTGATTCGTGTCATCTCGGCAAAGAAGCACGAACCGGAGTTCATGCTGGCATGGCGCCTGCGGGCCTATCGCCGTTGGCTCACCATGACCGAGCCGACGTGGGCAAACGTGAAGTATTCGCCTATAGACTACCAGAGCATCATTTACTACGCGGCGCCCAAGTTGGAGAAGGACCGCCCAAAGAGTCTTGCCGAGGTCGACCCCAAGCTGCTTGAAACGTACGAGAAGTTGGGTATTCCGCTTGAGGAGCGCGCCGTGCTGGCGGGAGTCGCGGTCGACGCTGTCTTTGACAGCGTTTCGGTAGCGACGACCTTCAAGGAGAAGCTCGCGGAGCTGGGGATAATCTTCTGCTCGTTTTCCGAAGCGGTGCAGGATCATCCGGACCTGGTCAAGCGGTATCTAGGCTCCGTGGTGCCCTACTCTGACAACTTCTTTGCCACGCTCAACTCAGCGGTGTTCAGCGACGGCTCTTTCGTATATGTTCCCAAGGGGGTCAGATGCCCGATGGAGTTGTCGACCTACTTCCGCATCAACGCCCAGGCGACGGGGCAGTTCGAGCGCACGCTCATCGTGGCGGATGAAGGAAGCTACGTCAGCTACCTCGAGGGCTGCACCGCTCCGATGCGCGACGAGAACCAGCTTCATGCCGCCGTTGTAGAGCTCATCGCTTTGGACGACGCGACCATAAAGTACTCGACGGTGCAGAACTGGTATCCAGGTGATAAGGAAGGCAAAGGGGGCGTTTTCAACTTCGTCACCAAGCGTGGCAAATGCGAGGGCAGGAACTCGCACATCTCCTGGACCCAGGTGGAGACAGGCTCGTCCATCACCTGGAAGTACCCCAGTTGCATCCTTAAAGGCGACGGCTCAGTCGGCGAGTTCTACTCGGTCGCTTTGACCAACAACCACCAACAGGCCGACACCGGCACCAAGATGATCCATTTGGGCAAGAATACGAAGAGCACGATCGTGTCCAAGGGGATCTCCGCGGGATACGGTCAGAACACGTACAGAGGTGGGGTGAGGATAGGCGCGGGTGCGGTAAATGCCAGGAACTTCTCGCAATGTGACTCCATGCTGATCGGCGACCAATGCGGTGCTCACACCTTTCCGTACATCGACGTGAAGAACAACACAGCCAAGATGGAGCACGAAGCGACAACATCCAAGATCGGGGAAGACCAGGTGTTTTACCTGAACCAGCGCGGAATATCGACCGAGGATGCGGTTTCCATGATCGTCAACGGTTTCTGTAAGGAAGTTTTCCGGGAGTTGCCGATGGAGTTCGCCGTTGAAGCGCAGAGATTGTTGGAAGTAAGCCTGGAGAACAGCGTCGGTTGAGTGTGTGCGGCACCGTGCGCTCGGCGGTACAACGCGTCGCACACTCGCGCCCGTTGGAAGGCGCAAACAGCGCCCAGTTGTTCGCACTCGCCCCGGGATTTGGTTTGATCAGGACGGTAGAATGTGCAGGGCAGGAGAGCCTACGGCTCGATAACGAGGACGATGCATGCTGGTTATTCGCAATTTACACGTTAGCATCCAAGGCCGGGAGATCCTCAGGGGCATAAACCTGAAGATCGACGCCGGAGAGGTTCACTCCATCATGGGGCCCAACGGTTCCGGCAAGAGCACGCTTGCTCAGGTGATCGCCGGACACAGTGCCTACGAGGTGACTGAGGGAGAGATTCTCTTTGAAGGAAGGAACCTGCTGGACATCGAGCCTGACGAACGTGCCTGCCTTGGGGTGTTTCTCGGCTTCCAGTATCCGGTTGAGATTCCCGGGGTGACAATGACGCACTTTCTCAAAGCGTCGATGAACGCCATTCGCAAGTACCGTGGCCTCGAAGAGCTCGATGCCTACGATTTTCTGCGCGTCCTACGCGAGAAGGCAAAGCTCGTCGACATCGACGAGAGTCTTCTTAACCGGGCGATAAACGAGGGGTTCTCAGGCGGCGAGAAGAAGCGCAATGAGGTCTTCCAGATGGCGATGCTTGAGCCTAAGCTGGCAGTATTGGATGAGACCGATTCCGGGCTGGATATTGACGCCCTCAAGATCGTCGCTGGGGGGGTAAACGAGTTCCGCAGCGCGGAGCGGGCAATATTGGTGATAACGCACTACCAGCGCCTGTTGAACTACATCGTTCCCGATCGCGTACACGTGCTGGTGGACGGGCGGATAGTGGAATCCGGCGGCAGGGAGCTTGCCTTGGAACTCGAGCGGAGCGGTTACGTGGGCGTCGGCAAGGCGGATGTAGACCCTTCGCCGGTACCCTCGTGACGAGGAACGTGCACGAATGATCCAACTTACTCCAGACACCGGCGTCGCGCTTTTCGGCTCGCATCTCGAGCGCTTGGAGAAGCGCATCGCTGGTACTCCGCAAGACTGGTTCCTTCCGACTCGGCGGGCTGCTTTCGCGCACCTTGCTGAGCTTGGCTTTCCAACGACGCGTCACGAAGACTGGCTGTATACCAGCGTTGCACCGATAGTCGAGACTCCGTTCGAATACCATGCCACCAACGGCGCGAACATAACTCGCGATCAGATCAGCCCCTACTTGCTCGGCGGTTCGAACGGCACCTTGCTCGTGTTCATCAATGGGTTCTATGCCGCGGAACTCTCCTCGCCGGTGTCGCAATCGGACGGCCTGAGAGTTCGGAATCTGCGAGCGGCCCTGGACCAAGGCGAGCCGACGTTGGCCGACCATCTCTCCCGCTATGCGACACATGAGCATGATGCATTCACGGCGCTGAACACGGCGCTGATGGAGGATGGCGCTTTCATACATGTGCCAAAAGGCCTGGTCGTCACGGACCCGCTTCACCTGGTGTTCGTTTCCGCCCCCGGCGGGCACCCGATTGCTTCGCACCCGCGCATCTTGATCATCGCGGATGCCGGCACTCAGGCGTCCATAGTGGAGACGCACGTGGGCATCAACGGCGGAACGTACTTCACCAATCCCGTGACGGAACTGATCGTCGGCGAAGATGCCGTGATCAACCATTACAAGGTGGACTGTGGCGGCTCGGAGTCGTTCCACGTGTCCAATTGGAACATTCATCAGGGGGACAACAGCACTGTCAATGCTTATGCGGCCGTCTTGGGTGGCAGGCTGGTGAGGAATTGCGTCAACACCGTGTTAGGAGGTGCGGGATGTGAGTGCACGGTGAACGGACTGTATATCGTTGCCGACCACCAGCACGTGGACAACCACCTGATTGTCGACCACGCTGAACCGCGTTCCCGCAGCCGCGAGGCCTTCAAGGGAGTGCTCAACGGGCATGGGCGCGGGGTGTTCACCGGACGCATAATAGTGCGCGAGGACGCCCAGCAGACGGATGCGAAACAGACGAATATGAGTCTGTTGTTGTCCGAGGAAGCGCAGGTGCAAAGCAGACCACAGCTTGAGATCTTGGCTGATGATGTAAAATGCACGCACGGAGCGACGGTGGGACAGGTGGACGAGGAAGCCGTTTTCTACCTCTGTTCACGGGGCCTCGACGAAGAGGCAGCGCGCAGCTTGCTGGTGTATGCCTTCGCGAATGATAGTATTGCCAGCGTCCGGCTGGAGCCTCTTCGTCAGCGCCTGACGTCGCTTCTGCTTTCCAGGCTGCCTCAAGGAGGGGTGCTTCGCGAGGCCATATGATGATAACTGCCTCGAAGAACCAGGCCGGTATGGATAAAAACGCGTCGCAGGACTCGTTCGACGTCGACAGGATCAGGCGTGATTTCCCCATCCTCCAACAGACGATCAACGGCAGACCGCTGGTATACCTGGACAATGCTGCCACTTCTCAGAAGCCGTCGGCAGTCATCGACGCTATGCGCAACTACTACGAATGTGATAATGCCAACATCCACCGAGGCGTTCACACCCTGAGCGTGCGGGCGACCGCTGCATATGAGCTGGTCCGCACTAAGGTTCGGGATTTCATCGGCGCTGAGATGAACGAGGAGATCATATTCCTTCGCGGGACCACCGAGGCGATAAACTTCGTAGCTCAGACCTATGGTCGATCCAATCTGGCCCGGGGCGACGAGATCCTCATCACGTGGATGGAGCATCATTCCAACATCGTCCCCTGGCAGCTGCTTTGTGAACAGACGGGGGCGCTGCTGCGCGTTGCACCGATCAATGACGACGGCGAAGTCGTCATGGATGAGTTTCACAGGCTGCTCGGACCGCGCACGAAGATCGTCGCGGTCACCCACGTGTCAAACGCTCTGGGGACGATCAACCCCGTCAGCGATATGATAGGCGCGGCGCACGATCGCGGCATTCCCATCGTCTTGGACGGTGCCCAGGCCGTGCCCCATGTGAAGGTCAACGTCAAGCAGCTCGACTGCGACTTCTACGCGTTCTCGAGCCACAAGATGTTCGGCCCGACGGGGATAGGCGCTCTTTACGGCAAGAGGGAGCTGCTTGAACAGCTTCAGCCTTACCAGGGTGGCGGAGAGATGATCAAGTCCGTCACCTTCGAGGGCACGTCGTATAACAACGTTCCTCACAAGTTTGAAGCAGGAACACCGAACATCGCAGGCGTCGTCGGGTTTGGCGCCGCCATTGACTACGTTTGCGGCATCGGCCTGGATCGCATCGCCGCGCATGAGAGTGTGCTCCTTGCTCACACTACGAGACAGTTGGCGTCGATCCCGCAAGTCCGGCTGGTCGGCACGGCCGGGCACAAAGCCGCGGTGGTCTCATTCGTGCTGGACGGTGTACACGCCCACGATGTGGGTACGGTTCTAGACCAGATGGGCATCGCGGTGCGCACGGGGCACCACTGTTGTCAGCCGGTCATGCAACGCTTCGGAGTCACCGCCACCACGCGGGCGTCTATGGCGTTCTACAACACGCTCGAAGAGGTGGAGGCGTTGGCAGACGGAGTGCGCGAGGTCGTAAAGGTGTTCAGCTGATGTCTGATCTGGATGATCTTTACCGAGACCTTATCCTGGACCACAACAGGAAGCCGAGGAATCGGGGCAAACTCGAGGAATCCGACGGCAAGGCAGAGGGGTTTAACCCTCTCTGCGGCGATCACGTCACAGTCTACATAAGGCTCGAGGATGATATGGTCACGGAGGTGACGTTCGAAGGTTCGGGATGTGCCATATCGACCGCTTCCGCCTCACTGATGACCGAAACACTCAAAGGCAAGACGTTGCAGGAAGCAAAGGCAATCTTCAGGAAATTCCACGGCATGGTCACGGGCGAACCGCACGAGGTCGAAGAGGGCCCGGGGCTTGGTAAACTTGAGGTCTTCGGCGGAGTCTGCAAATACCCCGCGCGGGTCAAGTGCGCCACCCTAGCGTGGCATACAGCCAACGCCGCCCTCGAAGACCGGGACGAGATTGTCTCAACGGAGTAAGACCCACTCGGTTGATCTTCGGATGCAGAGATTAGTGGTTACTAATGAGTGATGGCAACCCCAACCCACCTGTAAGCAGCGACGCAAACGCAACATCCGCGCATCCGTCTCCTGTCGACAGAATCAAGGCGCAGGCGCTTGAGGCACAGGTGTTGGAGGTACTTCGCACGTGCTATGATCCTGAGATTCCGGTCAACATCTACGAACTCGGACTGGTGTATAAGGTAGACATCGACCCCGGCGGCAGCGTCGTCATAGAGATGACCCTGACCTCGCCGATGTGCCCCGTGGCAGGGGCGATTCTGGCAGAGGTTGAGTCCAAGGTCCGCGCTATAGACGGTGTAGCGGGGGCATCAGTCGTGCTAGTTTGGGACCCACCGTGGTCGCCGGATCGCATGTCAGAGGCGGCTCGACTTCAGCTCAACTTGTAATTATCTGCCGGGGACGCGGCGTCCACTGAAGCGTAGTGACGAGCCGAAGACTCGCTTTCGGGGCCAAGAGCCGCTTTACGTGAGTGTCCCGTCCTGTCTGCCACGCCCTCAGCGCGGAGCAACCGACGGAGCAGCGGCTGGACCGTGTCCTTGGCTTCGATTGGTGCAGCGGCGCCGGGCGCGCAGGCCTACCGACTTCCAACTGGTCCGTAGCTGTCAAGCGCCGGGCGTCGATCACGGCGCGTATTGAGACCGTTCCTCGTCGTGCTATAATCCGCGACGAAAACCTGCCGGTGGCCACGGAGGTCGATGTTCAGGTCTAAGGACTAATGACAAGGGAGGGTCCTAATGGCGGTGCACAACGAAGATTTCTCAACGACGATTGGAGAGGATGCGGTTTTTAAGGGTCAGCTGCGCTTCGAGAAGGGCCTTAAACTACTCGGCAAACTCGAAGGGGAGATTGAGAGCGGAGGCCAGCTCGTGATAGGTGAAGGCGCGATGCTGGCCGGAGATGCCAAGGCAGGTGTCATCCGCCTGGATGGACATGCTAAAGGCAACTTAACTGCCGAAACCAAGGTGCAGTTGTCGGCGTCGGCCAGACTTGAGGGCGATCTGCAGACCGCTCGCCTGGAGGTGGCCGAGGGGGCAGTGCTCGTGGGGCGCTGCACGATCGGCGTCAATGGGAAGCAACCCAGCACGCAGGCGGTCTCTAAGCCCGCCGCCGCAGTGGCGCCGACCGAGCCGGCCAAACCCCAGGAGGTGCGGCGCCGCTAACAGTTTTCTTGGGGTCTGCCGACCAACCTGCGACTTGCGGCTGAACCACTGCGCGCGATCGGGCGCCGCGGATCCGAGCCCATAATGCATGCGCGGGGGTCATGCATCGGTCGTTAGCGATCTCGACTCCGAAAGATGGCGCGTATTGGCGCACCTTGGCGACCTCAGGCTTATGGCTAGACGAACGGATGACGCGTGAAGCATCAGCGTGCGCAGCTCCATCGGTAAGGGGTCGTCTACATTGCCTATTTGAGAGTCGGCACCGCGGCCAGCCATGCCGTTAATCTCGAAACATCACCGGTCCTCCGTCAGGCAGGTGGTGTGCACCCACTGCGGGCGCGTAAGCGAGGCCTCTCAGCGCGCGATGTCGCTCTTCTGCCCGCACTGTCACCTACGTGTGATTCTTGAGGATTTCCACGTTCGTGGGTATTACGGGGTGAGCGAGTTCTCGACATGCGGCGACATCGTGGTCGAACGCGGGGCCTACGTGGTCGCTCCCATCAAAGTGGCAAACCTGGCCGTGAAAGGGAAGGTGGAAGGTACCGTCGTGGCTCGGGGTCGTGTTACGGTGAAAAAAACTGGAACGCTGGTGGGGGACATCCGCGCACCTTCCCTGCTGGTGGAGCAGGGTGGAGCTCTTCGCGGCTTCGTGCGCATCGGCCCGCTGGCGGAATCTGCGGAGTGCGGACTACTCACTGACTAGGCTCGATCCCATTCCGTCGATCCTCGCCAGGGCGTGCGTCACGACGCCGACGGGTGTGTCTCCGTTCTCGATCACCTCCGTATCTACGCCTGTTTCAGGCAATCGATCAGCTCGTTAGGTCGGAAAACAGCGGATACGATCTTACGGTGCGAAGTCCATCCGCTTGGGCTCGACCTTCATCCCCATTCCCTTTGTCAGGCTATGCGCGTGTGTACGCGTTGAGCTTCCCGCCACTGCGTACTGAAGCGGGAGTGCCCGGCGTTGCATCAAGCGTCAGGCCAGAGCCAACCGAACGTGCCTGCGGTCACAAGCCCGTAGATGACACCGTCGAACACGAACTTGAGCGTAATGACCCAGCTTTGCCCCTTCCAAATCGAATCGGGCACGGCGGCGATTGCGTAGCCCAGCATCGCGATCGTCCCCGTCAGCCGGAAGACCGGCATGTATGCTGCACCGCGGTCCAATCCCAGCATAGCCGCGTAGCCGACGAAGACGCCGACCAGAATCGTGTAGAGAAACCACTGCACAAGGTTCTTGCCCATTCCAGGCGGCCCGCTTGGAACAACCGTTAGAAAGCCGACGGGGCCTCGTTCGCACTTTTCGATCATCTCCGGCGAACACATCTCCTTCATCGATCCCGCGCAGGGGAACATGTAACTGCCCGGGTGAACTCCTTGGGTTCGCATCTCCTCAAGCACCTTGTCTTCACCAGGCAGCTTCTTGAAATCGCCTTTGTGGATCGGGATCACCATGTGGATGATAGAGCTCACGATGAACACCAGCGCCGCCGACAGCAAGATCGGTAACCACAGCTCACTCAACGATATCATCACTTGTCTCCGGTCTGAAAGAATGTCCCAGCCGGACCGGCTTCATGCTCGTACCGAGACCGGCACGCCTACACGTCGTCAATGACTCATGGAATCATTTCGCGATTCTGTGGTCGTTCCCTGATGCGTAGAGAAAACCCTTCTTCCAGCCCCATTCCCGCGCCGCCTTGCTCACAGATCATAAACCGAAAGAAGCGGACGTGCCACGTCCTGCGATCGATTATTGCCATCATGGTCATTGTCATGGGAGTCCCGCCCCTTGCCGCTGAAACGGCTTTCACAGACTTCTTTGGCGTCGGCACGGCTTTACACATGTCGGAAGGCGCCATCCCTCGTGTGTTTGCGGGCTCCCCCAGTCGCGCTGTGAGGTGTCGCTCCGACACCGGCTTATGTTTTTATGATGCGTGTGCCGATGCGACCGGCCACTGCGTCGGCGGCCCGGTCTAGAGGCCCTATGATGACGTGTGCGTGAGGATTGTCACATGCCCGGAGGAAGTTGGCCGCCCCCTGAATCTTAGGTCCCATTGATCCGGCCGGAAACTGACCTTCGTCGAGCCAGCGCTGGGCCTGCTCGACGGTCATGGTATCGACGGGGCGCTCGTCCGGGGTGCCAAATCCCAGTTTCACGTGATCGACGTTTGTAAGGATGAGCATGGCATCCGCTCGAAGCTCCGTGGCGAGGAGGGCACCGGCCAGATCCTTGTCGATCACGGCACGCACACCAGTGAGCCCGACCTGCGGGTTGTTGACGACGGGAACACCGCCCCCGCCGCAAGCCACCAGCAGCTCCCCCGCGCCGACCGCACGGCGAATGTGCTCTATCTCCAGAATGCGTTGAGGGATGGGTGAGGGGACTACCCGCCGGTATTTGCCGTGGGAGACCTCCTTGATATGCCAGCCCTCTTCCTCCGTGCAGCGGTTCGCCTCAACCTGGCTCAGGATTCGTCCAATCGGCTTTGTCGGCTTGTCAAACGACGGGTCACTCTGATGCACGAGCACGGTTGTGATTACGGCCGTGACGACACGGTCGATACCGCGCCCGGCCAGCTCGTTGGTTAGCGTCTGGGCGATCATGAAACCCATGCCCCCCTGGACGTGGGCCTCTGCGACCTCCATTGGAAGTGGGTAGATCTGTTCGGCGGCTGCCTCGTTGCGCAGCAGGAAATTGCCGATCTGCGGCCCATTCCCGTGTGTGATCGTCAACTGATGTCCTGCCTCGATGAGATCGGCAAGCTGGCGGGCGGCAAGTCGCGAGTTGGCGAACTGCTGGTACACGTTGCCGGGCTCGTCCGGACTTGTGATGGCGTTTCCACCCAGCGCTACGACAACGAGTTGTTGATCAGCCATCAGAACATCCCATGAAACCAAGCTGCCCCGCAGGTCCCTCTTTCTCCCTTGTACAAGG
>JBHHXS010000015.1:0-22636 GCA_046757145.1 Phycisphaerae bacterium
CATGAGTCCCGATCGCGAGGGGCCCGGTTCCACAGGACAGAGCAGGTCTGCGACGACGGGATACCTACGGTCTCGTGCCCGGCGTCGCCACCAATCCAAGTGTCGTTGGGCGTTTCGGTTCGGCGTACGCAGAATCGCCAGTCGCGTGGTACGGCATTCGTCCAGCAAGTAGTCGATCAGTAAACGATGGCGCATCGGGCCACCCGCATTGCAGCGGAAAAGATAGGGGTTGGCCTGCACGGGTGCATCGTCGGGCAGGGGAGCCAAAGACACCGTGACAAAAGGCAGCTCAGTGCGAAAGACCACGGCATCGGCGATCACGTCATCCGGCGTGATGTACCCGACGACCCCTGCAACAGCCGGATCGGATGCGAACACTGTCAAGTCGTCTTCTTTAGTACCCCACCCGTAGCGTTCGTAGCCCATCGGGGCTGTCAGCAACTCGATGCGTGGGGCATCGCGCCCGCCGTCGGACTCGAGTGCGCTGGCCATTGCGAGCTGAACGGCAAGAAGATCTGGTCGCGCCGCACCAGGGCTTCGTCGGGCGGTAGCACCCGGGAGGGAAACCGTCCTCGTGCGTGGTCCAAAAACCGCTATCGACGCGGGATGCTGCGTCACAGGGCTCGTAGCCACCGGACCGGTGATCGTGGGCCGCGGATCAGCGGACGTACACGCGTCGGCGGGCGTCGGGTCTTCGCCTTCCCTTCCCGATTCCGGCGTGGTAAGACCAACGAACTCAGACCATCGCATCATTGCGGTCCCGTGCACCAGTCCTCGAACAGTCCCTAGCCACACCTCGCCGGGGGCAAGTGCGATACATCGGATGCGGTTGTCGGGAAGCGTTGTTTCCATCCTATGCCGGGCGAGTGTCCGGCCGCCGCGACTCAGCTCCACCATGCCCCAGCCAACGTCGTCGCACCGCAGGTACGTAAGCCAGGCACCTGTGTGCGCATTGGCCAACATGTGTGCACCACCGTCAGTTCCCAGCCATACTTGTGGCTCGCTCGATGATGCGAGACAATGCACATAACGGCCTGGTTGATTGGTGAATGGGGCGATGTCTCCCTTCCAGGGGTTCGACCCGCTCCTGCGCGCCAACGTGGTCTGGCTCGCCCACCAGAGTGAGTCTCCGCTAGCGGTGATTCCGACGGATGGGGCCGACGGCGCCGGCTGAGGTGCCGATGCAGGGTCCATTCTGCTCGGCCAATCCGGCAGGGCAGTCCAGTTTCTGCGTACCGGGTCGTACCGCAGCACGTTGCCTCGCCAAGTGGCGGCATAGATGCTTCCCGCGTGGGTACATAGACTTGTGACCACATCCTCGGGCCGATCAGCCCGACGCGCGAAGTACAGCTCCCACGTGTCAGAAGCCGGTGTGTAAAGGCTAAGCCCGGCGTTGGTGGCAGCCCAAACGGACTGCGCATCGACGAGGACGTCAAAGATAAGGTTACCGGCGAGCCCGCTGTTGATCTGCCCGTATCGATCGAAGCGCCCGGCGCTAAAGCGAACCAACCCATCGCCCCAGGTCCCGAGCCACAGGTCGTGACTATCCCGGTCCACGCCAATTGCTGATATCACGCGTGCCGGCAGCCCCTGCGCGCGTGTCCACCCCACGCACGATTCTGCGTCACACCGGGCCAATCCCCCCTCCGTACCCACCCAAACCTGACCATCGAAGATGCGTAATGCGCGGATGTTGTCATGTGGCAGGCCGTCGCGCGTGGTGTAGGTTCTGAATGAAGTGAAGACTCCCGCGGTCTCCGTCGCTTCTCGCGCGGACGCGTCGCGCGACGGGGCCTCATCGGTTCGGCGTATGGTCTGCGGACCGTCTCTACCTATTGCAGGCACGGTAGACACGGCGCATGCGAGCAGTACGCCCAAGCACCTGGTGGGCAGCTTAGCCGACGCGTCAGAGTGCTTTGATGTACTCAATAAGATCATTGAGTTGCTGCCTGGTCAGGTCCTGAGTGCGGCCGTGCCGATTGACCATGTTCAGTCGCGTCCAGATCTCCTCAAGCGTCGCGGCGTTGCCGTTGTGCAAATAGGGCGGGCTATTATAGACGTTCCTCAGATGCGGGACATCGAACTCCATGGACGGCATTCCGGCGTCAATGAAGTAGTAGGTGCCCATGTCACCGAATTCATCGGCGTCGAACATGTTGGCGTCGTTAAGCTCCACGCGCACCGGCGCATCGAACCACATTGTAGACGCGACTGAGGTCGTCGTGCGCGAGGTCTTGTAAGCACCGCTGTGGCAGTGTGCGCATTGTTGCTCGGGCTTCAGTGGAGTTCCATCATTCATGACCGTGCGGTGGAAGATCACGCTGCCCCGCCGCTGCGGTACGGTCAGGCCGTCCGGCGGTCTATTGCCGTTCGGCGGCTGCTCGATCGTGCACATGTAACGGACGAGGGCTGACAGCTCTTCCGGCGTATGAGGAGCAAGTCTGGTGAAGAAGACAGCAAGTCTAGGCCCGCACTGGCGCTGCAGGGAGGGGTTGGTCCCTTCCCACTTAAACGGCCCGGTATCGAGCACTCCGCGCAGGGAACGGTTATCAACGGGGTGGAATCCGAGCCCGTCCGCCTCGATGTCCATCGTCAGTCCGTTTATGTGTCCATCGGGGTGACAGCTGCGGCAGGAAAACTGGCGTGCGAAGGCTATGTCAGCGCTGTGAAACAGCCTCTCCCCCCAGCGGATCTGCGTGACGTGGGTGGGCCCGCTGAGCTCGATCGTGTCCACAACGGTGTAGTCGGAGGCGCGGATGACCGTCAAGGAATCGTCAAGAGCATTGGCAACGTAGGCGTATCGGCCGTCGGGTGCGAATACGACAGCCCTTGGGTTGGCTCCGACGCGGAGGCGTTTCTGCACGAATCTGCTGCTCATCCCGAGGTGGTTCGGCAGCACGGCGATCCTGTCACGGTCGGAGTGTGCCGTTATCGTCTTAAGCATGGCCTCTACGTCAACGACTGCGACCTGGTCGGAGCCGCCGCTTATGACCAGCGCGGTTCGACCATCCGGATTGACGGCTATATCCATCAAATCCGGCAAGTAGTCATTTGGCTGATCGAGGAGCACCTGATCGACGCGGCCGTCGGGCCATATCACGCCGATCCCGTTCGTTATCGCCCAACCCTGTGCAAGTCGCGTCGTCGGGACCAGGTTCTTCGTCCTCATCAGCGTAAACAGGGCAACGCCTCGGCCGGGCACGACGGACACCCCCTGAAGCATATTGGCACCGGGGACCTCATGGCGGGCGACGACTATGCCACGATCGACATCTATCACAGTAACCTCCGACTGCGGGGGGTCGCGGAATCGGGTCGGATTCGGGCGGACGTTGGTTACATAGCAGGTGGCTGCGTCGGCGCTGAGCGTAGCGGACCACGGTCCGGTTCCCGCTGCGAGGCGCCGCATCTCCGTCATCTTTGCCAGGTCGACGACGGAGACGGCGTTGGAAGCCGTACAGAGAACAAACGCCCGCCGCCCTGATGGGTCGACGAGTACACCGTGCGGCTCATCGCCCACGTGAACGTCAGCGACGACGCGTCCAGTCGCGACGTCGACAACGCTCAGGCTGTTGCTCATCCTGTTTGAAACGTAGACGACGTTTCGCTTCGGATCCAGAGCCACGTCGTGCGGGCGTCGGCCCACGGCTATCTCGTTGACCAGCCGCCCCTGGAGGGTGTCCACGACGGCCAGGCTGTCGCTATGCTCACAGGCTATGTAGAGGCGCCGCCCATCCGGCGATACAGTCAGGTTGACGGGTGTTTTGTATTCACGGTCTGCCTGTGACAGCGCGAATCCATGGTCAAGCACCTCGCGGTGTGAAGGCCTCTCAACGTGACAGGGGATACATGTTTCGCGATCCCCCCGCCTGATACGTCGTTTTCCAATGGGCCACGACGAGCCCGTGCCTGCACGATACCCGTCGACGTGCAGACTGCCGGGCTCATGGCACGCCTCGCATTGCACGCCATCCTCCAGTTTGAACGTATCCCGCATCCAGCGCGAGCCGAGTTCAGCGCCGGTAGCGTGACAGTCCATGCAGATGAGGCTCCGGACGGGCGGCACGAATACGCCGGAGAGGGCAGCAATCGACTCCGCCTGCGGTTTGGTGAACGCCTGAAGCGACTCGTCGTGTTTGGGCATTGGTCGAAGCGTGCAGATCCCGCCGGGCTGTCCCGCAGAGTGACATTCCAGACACACGCTCCGCCCGACATAGAAAGGAAAAGCCGTTCCCTCATCCGAGCTCTGCCCCGAGGATGCTAGCGGGGCAAGAAGCATGAAGACCGTTGCCAGTTTCGCCTTCATTCTCCGTAACCTTCCGTCGCCTGTCTGCCGGCTTGATTAGTAACACCCGAGTGCCGTGCTTCCTCTACTCTTACAGGAAGTTTTCTGACTGCCATCACGTGCCGGTTCGGGGGGGTAAGCTCACGGTCTTCGTGGCAACCGATGCACCCGCGCCTCTCACCCGGCATGAGCCACATCCAGCTACTCATCGCCTGGAGCACGCCTCCGCGCTCGTTCAGGGTTTCCAGGCGGATCGGCGTGCGCGCCGGCAACTCGATGTAGAATGAGCCGTCCTCCTCAACAGGCACCTCCCCGATAACGGTCTCGGGAAGCACAAGCGAGGGCGCTGCGCGCTGCGCACCGTCGCTGCCTGATTCCACGTCGGATGCAGTGACCGCGCTCGTCAGTGCACGGATCACGCGGATGCGTTCGATTTCGCCGGAGGCGATCCGCCGTCCTGCCGACGTGTTCGAAAGATAAGCGTTGAGGCAATAAAGCTGCCCGTAGCCGCTGGCGTCGTCGACGACGCTCGAGCGCCCCGCGGGCTCGGGATGTGGGGCCAAGCCCTTGGCATCGACTTCGTCCCACTGCGGAGTCTCAAACACTCTTGCGATACCCTCTCCGCTGGACGGGTCTACTATGAACAGATCGTACGAAGCACTTCCGCGCGGTTTATGGGACACCAGCAGATGGCCGTCAGGCAGGGCCGACGGCGAGCGGTAAGGTCCGCCTGCACCGTCGGCTATCAGCCGCCGAGTGTGCAGGCTTCGCGTCCGGGCGACACCCACAAGTGAACCGCCCTGATCGCCGCTTTGCGCCGACGATTCGACATAGACGATCAAGCCGTCCGGCGTCTCGCAAGGCATGCTTCTGACCGCCGGCGGCTCATGAACGCCGGCGAACGGGAACAGCTCGGTGCCGTCGACGTGCACGGTGTATAGGGCGGCGGCACCGGGTTTTGTTCGGTCTGTGAGCATCCGACCGGCAGCGGTCTCGAGACTGATGAGCAGGCGGCCGTCACTTAGCAGGTACGGATCATGCACACTGTATGGGCTGTAAGTGATCTGCCGAAGGTGCGATCCATCCAACCGGCACGTATATACCGACCAGAGGGCGTTCTGTGCCTCCAGGCAGCGAAACGCAATCTGGTGCACGGGCTCCTTGGCATCGATAGTGTAGATCGTCGACAGGTAAATCGCATCGTCACAATCATCGGGGAGACTCACTACCTGTCTCAGTCCGCTTCCGCCACCGTTCATCTCCCAGACGCTCGACGGCTCCGACTGCTTCCGCCTGCCCACAAAGAGAATACGCCGCCCATCGTATGAGACTACGGGGCTGCCCGCGGCGGCGAAGCCGGGAGTCAGGTCGACAAACTCGGCGCTTCGATCAGACGGATCATAGCGGACGATTCGGCTGCCGGGCATTACACCGGCGTCGGTAGCGGAGGCTGCGCGGCGGTCATCCATAGCAGGCGCTTGCAAGGGGATTTGTGTGAAGACCAGAGGAGGCAGTCGAGATTGCTCCGCGCTGCCCGCCATCCGCGATCGACCCGTCTGCGGGCGCCGGGGTGACGTCCCCGCCACGAAGAGAGCAAGCGCGAGCAGCGCAACGGCTGGGGCCAGACGAGTGAGCGCCGGCTTTCGCGGTCGTCCGAGCAAGTGGCGTTGGTGATTCAGTCGCGTCATATCGTGCCCTGTCTCGTATGAACCCTCGCGGCAGAGTTCCCCACCTGACGACTGCTATATGATATGCCGCGGGCCCGATTCCGTCCCACCCCGTGCATCGGCGTACCCGACGATCCGCTGGATTCCTCCGGCCTCCGGGCGGCGTTTGGAGCGTGAGATGTGTGTCCGTTACCGGTCACTGGCAGCAATGTGCGTCGAGACGCGACGCGCAGCACATTGGCGGGCAAGTCTCGTTCAGGCGAGTGCGCTTACACACGCTATACGGACACAAGGTGACATGGCCCCGCCCCCGTAGCGCCAGCGCGTGCTGGGTTTTTACGCTCTGCGGTGCTCAGCGTATCCAGCGTCTAACTAGCCCCGCCGTCGCGAAGCCCAGGACGCCCAGCAGGGCGGTTGCCGGTACCGGTATGACTGCCACCGAGCTCAAGGAAAGCCCAAGGTCGCCCCGTGCCGATTGCGGCGCCAGCACCTCGGTTCCGATGAAGTAATCGTAGTGCAGCTTGTATTGAGTCCCTGCTGTGAGCATACCGCTCAGACTACCCGTCAAGAGATTCAATACATCCCCATCCTGCGATCCTAAGGTGAACAGCTCGTTCGGCGTCGCTGTACTTTCCTGGCGATTGTCGAACAGGAGACTTCCTCCGACCTCCTCGAGGGAAACCTCCATGTGGATCGTCTCCCGGCCCGTCAGTGAGTATTGACCGGTCAGCGAGTAGAGCATGTCGTCGGCAGGCGTAAACAGCAGATCGCCGTTGGATTGCGCGCCACTTGCGATGGAATCCTCCGTAGTGGAGGAGTGGTCGAATTTGAATACGAACGAGGCTGCATCAGCGCTGCTGGAGAAGGCATAGGTGGAAGTTGAGCTTGCTATCGCATACGCCGTGTGCGAAGCGTTGAAGGGAAGGCTCGGGGAAGTAAAGACTTGGTCATCGAACAAATCGCCTTCTCCACCCAGAGCAAAGGCATGGCTCTCCAGGGTCCAGGTATCCGCCGTGACAGCGGTGATATCCGCTGAGGCAGCCGACGCGCCGATGACGACGCTCAGCAACGCAGTTAACGCCGCGCGCTCAGGACACCCGATCCGTAGCTTACGCATAATCCGACTCATCAGCCGCACTCCCTTCCTCCGCTTGAAGTTACGCCCGGTTCACCAGAGTTTCTCCGCTGAGAAACGGTATGCTAAGTCGCCGCCATGCGTGCGACAAGTACATCGCCACGCCGCAGGTAACAGATTGACCGGTCGCATTGCCGCAGACAGCGTTCCTATACCATCAGCGCATTCGACCTGAAACGCCGCGCTTCGCCACTTTCCAGGTGTTGGCTCAAGATAGACAGACTGGCCATCAACCGCTATCTCGGCGTGTGTCGTCTGCGGGCGCAGGAGAAAGGGAGAGGGAGCTCAGCGGCCCCGGGTTTAGAGAACCGGCAGCGCCGTGCTTGTGCTCCGGCCGCGGACCCGTGGCGCCGGATCGCGCGGAATGATTCAGAATGGTGCGGTCAGGCCCGCGTGGTGTCACTCAGGCACGCGCAGAGCTTCAGCGAACCAGTCGTACACGGCAACTGAGGCCTGGATATCCCCGGCGATGATCCAGCCCGAGCCCACTGCTAGAACATGAATGCCCACCTCGTGGCAGTCGTCGGGCACCGCCCGACTGAACGCCACGGTCCCCGCAACGTGGCGGTGGGTCAGATCGGGCATGACGATCCTTGCTTCTACCGGCCTCCCCGGCCGCAGGGGCTTGTTCAGTGAGCCGACTACCGATAGCCCCGAGAACGAGAAGTTGCGGGTGACCATGCCGTAACCGGCTTCCGTGCGACCTTGCTGGTTGAACCGCCACAGCTCGCACGGCGTTCGCAGCAGGCGGCGCGACTCGCCCCGATTATCGGCGTCATCCGGGCTTGCGTGTTTACCGGCTGCATCCAAGACTTCGACAATGCCGGCCAAGGCATCTTGGACTTCGCTCGTACTAGTTGGCACCTGGGTCTCTCCGCGCACGCGTCACCGACGCGCATACGCCGCTGTTACATTGCTCCGCCGAGGGTACACCACCCTCAGCAACTCATAACATAGGCATCGGCAGGATTGCAGGGGTTCTCTACAGTGCGGGCGATGCACGTGCATTGCGTGTCCCCCTTCACCCACTGCGGTCGGGGATGAGGGGAGGTGCCCGTATTGGGAATGGCGCGGTGCTGTAAGTCCATATAACCTACAAGAAGAGTGGCGGACAAGCGTGGCACAGCTCTGATAGCAGAGGGTAATCTCCGAGCGGATGATGTAAACGGCGACGGAGAATCCGCTCGTCGCCGCCCGCTGACAAGCGGCACTGCGCGGCTGCCGCCTTCACGCCTGAGTGATGCTCAGGTTGCCGATGCTCAGCGCGCGTCAGTTCCTGTCGTACGAAACGGACCAGTCCTCTCCGTCGATGCGCCAGGTGGTTGCGTTGCGAATCACGCGGCGGTACAGAGTGTCGCGTTCGACGGGCAGGCACTGTGCCTCGAAGATCAGGCGCTCCAACTCTTCCACCGTCAGTTCCTGGTGCGTGGTGCCCTGCCCCTGGCGCTTGGTGATATCATAATGCACGACGGTACCGTCGATGTCGTCCACGCCCCAGTTGAGAGACACTTGCGCGAGTTTGGGAGTTTGCATGATCCAGAACGCCTTGATGTGCGGGATGTTCGGGCACATCAGGCGTGCGACGGCCAGCGTGCGCAGATCGTCGAGCCCGTCCGGTCCCTGCAGATTCGCCAGTGCGCTGCCGTCGGGGATGAATGACAGCGGCACGACACAGTTGAAATGGGCCTGCCGCGATAGCAGGCTCTGCGCTTGGTGTTCGCGGAGCTTGATCAAGTGGGCGACTCGCTGGGCACGGGTCTCCACGTGCCCGTAGAGCATGGTGGCGTTGGTGAAGATGCCCAGCTCATGTGCGCTGCGATGCACGTCAAACCACTGCGCTTCACCGACCTTGCTCTTGAATGCCTGGTCGTGGACGCGGTCGTCAAAGATCTCCGCACCTCCACCGGGCAGGCTGTCAAGGCCGGCGGCGCGTAGCTGTTCAAGCACCTGGGTAATCGAGAGTCGGGGCTTGGCGATTCGCGTGAAATGGATGATTTCAATTGCGGTGAAGGCTTTGATATGCAAGTGCGGACAGGCATCGCGGATCCCCGCGCACATGTCGGTGTAGTAAGAGAAAGGCAGCCTGGGGTGCAGGCCGCCGACAATGTGCACCTCCGTGGCCCCACGAGCGTAGGCGGTCTTGGCCCGCGCAACGATCTCTTCGACGGTGAGCTCGTATCCGTCGTGCTGGGAGGTTGTCTGGTGGGGAGCTTGCGTTTGGCGTGCAACGCTGACAATCGGTCCGGCGTCGCTCTTAGGAAAAGGACGGTAGAACGAGCAGAACTTACACCGAAGAACGCAGTAGTTGGTATAGTTGATATGGCGGTTGATGTTGTAGTGGGCGATCCTGCCGTGCAGCCGTTCACGCTGGCCGTTGGCGAGCTCGCCAAGCGTATGGATATCGGTGGATTCGTACAGGTGGATGCCGTCTTCGAGGCTCAGTGGTTGATCGGCTTCGACTTTTGCGCGGATTTCGTCAAGAGCTGACACTGTCCACCGCCGTTCCCGTCACGCGTAACTGTGCAGGCCGGTGATTACAAAGTTGACCACGATCCAGTTGAACATCATGACTTCGAATCCGGCGACGGCGATGATCGAGGTCCAGAACGCCTTGTCACGCACCTTCAGCCGCACATGGATGAGAATGAGGAAGATGATGAACGTATTCAGAGCGAAGACTTCTTTGGGGTCCCAGCCCCATGGCCTGCCCCATGAATGATCCGCCCAGATCGCCCCCATTATGATGCCCGTCCACAGCATGACGAACGCCAGTTCGATAAGGACCATGGTGGCCGCGTCAAACACCTGGCTGGTGGTGGGCTTCTTGGGGTTGAGGAATCCGGCGGCCTGCGACGGTGCCAGGATGATCGAAGCCGCACCCCCGGCGGCGGCGTGTTCAGCGCTGCCTCCGGCGGCGGCCCGTGCCCGCGTGCTCAGCAGCTCCATCACGGTGATGAGAAGCGACGTCCAGAAGCCGGCAGCGACCCCCAGCAGCGCTCGCCCGCTTAGCTCGTACGTCGGCCCGCCGACCATATTCATCAACAGCCGATAGCCCGTGTAGTTCAGGGCACCAAGCGCGATCGGCAAAACAAGCAGGCGTATCCTGGGCACACGCCTCTGATCCCATAGCAGGCACCACCGGTGGCGGAGCGTGAGAAGGGCGGGAACGCACGCAAGCCCGATGATCGCATAGCTCCAGATGATCACGTTGGTGTGGATATAGAGCCAGACATCCTCCAAAGCTGCCATCTTGTTGCTGATCCCGGCATCCAGACGTGCAGGTAGGAAGTACGTTGCCATAAGGGCAGCCATCGAAATGACCGCGGAGCCTAGCGCGAAAAGGCCGCCCAACGGTGTGCGCCGCGCGATTCGCTCGAGTATGATTGCTGCGACACCTCCGAACCAGGCGGAAGTGGTGACAGCCTCGAACATATTTGCGTTGGGCCATCGACCCGAAATGTACCATCTAAGCCCAACCGACGCCGTATGCGCCGTAAACGCGACCGTGAACATCCCCAGGCCTATGGCACGCGCCCGGCTCCATTTGTAGATTACGGACATGAGCAAAGGCACGACAGCAGCGAGATAGAAAAGCCACACCCACGTCATGCCTTTGCTGCGGAAATACCAGCTCTCCATCGCCAGCCGACTTCGTGAAGGATAGGTTTCCGGCGATACGGTGGTCAGCATCTGAGCCAATTGCTCGGTCCGGGCGTGGACCGCGGACGTATCCTCCGCGACCCACGCTTGGCGCAGTGCGGTCCATGTCTCGGCGATGCGCGTTTGCAGATCGTCAGGCATACCCGTCACGGCTGCGCCCCCGGCAACGGAGGCGTGTACGGCGTCGCGTGGAGCGATGCCCAAGGCGCCCGACTGCGAAATCGGAGCCCACGCATCGGTGGGATCGCCGTTGGAAGGCGGCACCATGCGCAGGTGGTCTTCGAGGAATCGAGCACTAGAGACCGCCAGGGCAGACTGAATAGCACTGACGCTCTTTGATGTCCGTATTAGGTCGCGATCCAGGCGGCGGAGCAGTTCGACGACGTCGGGTTGCATCAGTAGAGCGCGCGAGATCAGGCCGCTTTTGAAGATTCTCTCCGCCCGGGCGTCGTCCACGTCCCGATGCCCCTTGAGCACCTCGATTATTTGTTTTCGAACCTGCTTGTTCTTGACGTAGACAATGTCGGCGTCTGCGTAGCGGTCGGGACGGAAGATCAAGTCCAGGTAGGTAAACCCGTGGGGCTGTCCGTCGATCGTGCGCGGGCCGTAGACATACCCCATGTATGTCTTGGCATGAGACTCAAAGGATCGCAGCCGACCGTCGGCCTGCACTGCGGTGGAGAACAACGGTTCCAGGTTCACCTGCTCCGCGAAGCGCGAGCGCTGCAGCCCGTGGGCCGGCGGGTGCTGCACAGCCTTCCAGCCTCCGTAGGCAACAATAGGCAGCAGGAAAAGTGCGTCGATAGGCCTCACCGGCAACCTACGTCCCATCAGTACGCTCCTGAATACGCGAGATTCATTTGTCAAGTGCCCCAGCCAAGCGTAGCGGGCGGCCCGGGTTGCCCGTTGCTACGCTGTTTGAGCCACCGACGCCGCAGCGTCTACGTGCGCCTCATGCTCATCAGATCGCAGGCTTCCGGTCCGCGCGCGCGTGCGGCGTCGCTTCCTAAGCGTGGGCTTAACGTAGAACGCGTACATCATGCCCGCTACCGCTAGGCAGCAGCCCGCAAGTTGTACATGCACGCCATGTCGGTTCCCCACGCCCAGGCCGGTGTAATTCATCCCTCCCGTCGGATCGCCTTGCGAGGGCGGATCCCAGGTCGACTGGAAGTACCAGTACCCCCCGTGCTCGGTCGGCGCGTTGACTGCAATGCGCGTAGGCTCCGTCCAGCGCTCGTCGTCGAGGAATCGAAGCCGGCTGACGTAGTTCCTGATCGTCAGTTGGCTGCCTGTGTATCCGCCTATGTGGGTGTCGAGGGCAAAGTCCTCCAAGGCGATGGGAGAAGGAAGCGCTCTCCGTTCTCGCGAGAACAGCACCTCTACCGTGGTTCCGTCCCGCAGGTGGAAGTGCTGGGGCAGATACGGGAAGCGCTCCGACTGTGCGTATTGGCTGTCTGCAAACGGGTAGTGGTGAAAACGAAGCCATTTCGTCTCGATCCGCCCGCCGGAGCCGACCTCGAGACGGATCATTGCGAAGGTTGCTCCTGCGTTCCGCTCCCTTTGGGAAGGTGGCACGATATACGGCTTTACTTCCGAAACGGCGCGAAGCCACAGGGAATCCACGCGAATCCCGAGCCCGGGCATGATTTCAACGACGTCTGCCGGCTGCACATCGCGGGCGATCCGGCGCCCGTCCGGGCCGTTGTACACGAAGCGGATGCCACCGGGATGAGCGGCTATGATGATCGGCGCGGATTGGGGGTCGTAGAGCATTTGGATGCGCGGGTCAGCCTTGGCTGCCTTAGGTGTTTCCGCACCATGCGGGTTCATACTGCTTCCGTGCATGTCGCGTGTCATAGCTGCATTGTCCGCAACCATGCGTGTAAACTGACTATCCGCAGTTTTGATCTCGACCATCGCGACAGAGACCGATCGACGATCCCCCGGCAGGGCAAGGTTGTCCTGCAGGCTGAGTATGCGGTAAGAAAACTCGGTGCCGTCGATCGGGGTGAAGACCCCCTCGCGGCCCACCAACGTTTCCTGCGTGATCGGCAGGTCGAAGGAGACGTCCGCCTGCGGAACGGCTACGTGCAATACTGCACGCGAGTTCTGCGGCAGCAAATCCACCATGGATTCATCCGGCAGCCAGCGGAACTCGATGATGCCGTCATCCGTGCGGCTGAGTCTTGGGTCGAAAGCGGCTAAATCGTATGACCGTTCGGTGACGTTGTCTGACGCTATGCTCACGCGCACGACCGGATTAAGGCGATCGCCTCCGTCGCGCCAATTCCGCTGCATATGGGCATATCGCAGGAACCCGGTAATCCGCACAGACGTTCCGCGAAGGGGATCGTCCGGGTTTTCGGGCGGCACGTCCCGGTCGAGGGGCAGAATCGTGACGGGGAAGCGCGGGTCACTAAAGACCTGGTCACGCGACGCGACGCGATCGTGGTAGCGTGGTAGCCCCTTGATGGGGCGCTGCACCCAATCGGCGTCGCCGACGCGCCTGACGAACAAGGCCCAACTGTCCACCAGGAAGAAGTATTTCTGCGGCTCGTACTCCAGGGTCAGCTTGAGGTCTTCGTCCACCAGCTTCCTACCGAGGGATTTAATCGCCCGGCCCTTGCCCGGTATTATGTCCTCCGTGTACTGGACGTATCCATCGAGCAACTGGCGCACGAAGGGCTCACCGCGCGGAGGGGTGACTGCGACATTGACCGCGTATGCGTTCTCTCCGGCGTGTTCGTCGGAAAGAATCGGCCAAGCCGTGTTCGTACCCTGGATCTGAAAGCGCCACACATTCGGGCCGGCCACAACGGTCGTACCGGCACCCGGGAGTGCCACCAGTGTGGCGGGCTCCGTCTGACCGGGCAACTCGATGCTCACGCGGCGGCGGAACACGGGCGTATCGCCTTCTACTTTCGTTCCAAAATAGTAATAGCTCCCCACACACAGGAGGATGACGCCGGCATGCACCATCCACACCCCCGCGTTGATGACATTGAACGCGATCCGACGAATCGTCACCACGACAAGTGCGACGCACAGCAAGATCACCAGGGCGCTGAAAGGCCACCAGTGAAACCACTCAAACTCGGTCATCTCCAGACCGGGGAGCTGGCGCACCGCAGGCACCGCGCTGCCGATAGAGCAGTAAATGAACAGCATTGAGGCAAGGAGAATCCCGAACCACACGCTGCTGAAGAGCTCAAGGGCGCCGTGAACTGCTCTTGCTGCTGCCGACGGTTTCAGCAGCGCGCTCCTGTCGCGTTTGAGTTGCGTCACCGACATCCCTCGCGGCCCGTATTCAGATGAGCAACGGCGCCATACCCGGCCCGCGCATTAACCGTAGGCGGAAGATTACAGTCCTCGCAGGTATGCGCCCCCGGCCGAAACGCATCCGAACTGTGCTATTATATTAAACCCACGAGAATCTTTCCCCCTCGGGGCCTGTCCGTGGGGGTCATCCAGCCGCACCCATCCTGCTGCGATCTTATCGCGTCAGGCGCGAGAAGGCGAGCGCCTTGTCGCCGGCGCGCCAGCCCGACGCCGCTTGAACGATCGAACCGGTCGGGACCAAGTATATCTCGACGCGACGGTTCTTACTGCGACCCGCTTCTGTGCTGTTATCGGCGGCGGGGCGGTGCTCTCCGCAGCCCATTACACCGATGTGGTCGGAGGGGTAGCCGTTCTTCAACAGGATCTGGGCAACCGCGATGGCACGGTGTGCGGACAGATGCCAGTTCGTCGGATGCTTTGCCAAGGTCTCCGGTCTGCGGATCGGTCGGTCATCCGTATGACCAACGACAACGATCTCGAAGCCCGAAGCCAAAGGCGACTTGATGATCGAAGTGAAATGCTCCATCGAGGCCATTGAGGATTGTTTCACTACGTCGCTGCCCAGGGCAAAAAGCAGGTCGGCCTTCCACTTAAGGCTTCCCCTGGCGGGGTCGTACTCGACGGCTTCCGGGTTTTCCTCAGCGAAGCGCTCGAGGGCGTTGTCGAGCGCCTGCGGCAGCTTTGGTCCGGCAATGACGACCTCGCCGAGCGTCTGTCGGTCGGCCAGGCTCTCGAGCTCCGCCTGATACTGCTCACGCATTTCATCGAGGATTTCGTTCTCGCTTCTGAGGTTGGCAAGCAGTTCATCCTTGGTGGCAAGCTCTCTCTCGAGCGACGCGAGGCGCGTTTGGAGTGATCCGGACCCGTTGCGCGTGTCGAACAATTCCTGGTTCAGCGCCTCCTTTTCTGCCGCCAATGTTCGGTTCTGCGCCTGCAGCCTACGGTGGGCATCCAGAGACACACACCCCCCTGCAAGGATACTTACCAAACAACCTATGACTAATCCCACAGTCCAATTGCCACAGCGCATCGTATGCCTCCTATGCTAGCCCAACGCCAAATACCAAACCGCCTCCGCGCCCGCCGCGGCACGCTGCAACCCCTATGACCGCACTGCACCAAGCACGCGCTTCGTCAGTGGCGCGGGTCGACACCCGAGTTTCAGTTCGATCGTTTCACAACGAAGAACGTGACACCCGCCGCGACGACGGCGACGCCCAAGGACCCGCCGGCGTACAGCGTCAGGTTCGCATACACACTCCTCACCATGGCCGGCTCGATACCGCGCACGAGCGCAGCCCCGGCGAGACCTGCGAACCACATTACAACCACGCCCACAATCATCAAGGCGGTGAGGCTGGTCGAGACCGCGTCCGGGCCGAACTCAACGACCGTCGTGGTCGCGACGGCCCGAGGCCTGGCGCCTTTCTCACCGGTCGCAGCCGGCGCTAGCTCTGCCTGTGCCTCCTCGGCCTCCTCGGTCACCGCCTGGTCTATTCCCGCGCGAGTGGCGTCGCCCATTTCTTCGACGGGTTCGGCGGCGCCCGCCTTTTCCTCATCCGTGTATATTTCCTCAAGCAGTTCCGCTCCGAGCGACGTGTCGTCGGGCTCCTGGGTGAGATCCAGAATCCCCGATCCGCTACCGACGCCCTCTATGCCGAGTCCGGCAACGTCGGTAACAGCCGTTTGCGCCAGCGGGTCGACCGCTTCGTCTAGCTCGTCGTCATCAAAGACGTTGACCCCGACGGAGGGCACTACCGTGCTCTCCTTCTTCGTATCCTCCTGCTCGGTCTGTGTTCCGGCGGAGGTATCGCCGGTACCGGTCAGGTCCACCTCATCGAGGCTCAGGATGTCGCTCCCGGAGCCGCTCAGGTCCAGCTCGGGCTCGTCGGCGGGCTCCAGGACGATCTCCCCGCTGGCTGATGCTGCTGCGGAGTCCCGACTGGGTGCGAGGGCTTCGATGTCGTCCACCCGGTAAGTCGGCTTACCCGCGTCCCGGAACTCGCGCAGCTTTCCGCCGCGGACGAGCTCCTTTAGTTCGTCTGAAGTCTTACCCAGCCGCTCGGCGGCTTCATCCGCAGAATAGAAGGTTTTGGCCATCGGTCCTTTATCTCATCCGTCGCGCCACGACCATACGGTTACTCTACGGCATACGACTTTCGCTCGACTGCAAACGATACCGCCGTTGCTCCTCGATCATCTGTTCAACGGCATCCGGCGGCAAATCGCACAGATTATGGTTCTCCAGGTAACGATCATATCGCCAGGTTCGGGCGGCTGCCAGTCGAAGGCATCCCTTCTGCGGCAGATACTCATAGACCCACATGGTCATTGCGTCCACGTCAACCATGTAGACACCGTAAGTGTTTTTCGAGAGTTGCCCCGAGAACGCAAAAATCCCACGTGCGCCCCCACTGGTAGCCGCCTGGGCCATGGCCGGGGTTGTCAACACCGGACCTGTGCCCCCACCCGGTCGAACGATCATCGCCGTCGCAATAACGATCAGTGCCCCGGCAGTAACCCAGTACACAGGATGCGGCGCGGGCCTACGGTGCGTGGCCGCCGGTAACGCCTCATATGGACCCTTGACGGTATCGATGACAAGGAACTCCCACCGGCTGTCGGCAGGGGGCAGGTAGCCTAGACTGGCTGAGGGCACCCTGCCGCGCACCCACAACGACGAACACTCCTACTGTGTGGATTATATTCGTAGCGGCCTCGGCCACAAGTCCACGGCGTTGACGCTACAGCCTCCACACCAACTTCGTCAGCTTGCCCGTGTACGCTTCGCGCACCGTGTGTCCGTGCTGCAAGCGACCCGGAGCTTCCAGCATGTGGTGGTGCGCCTCGTCGCGCGTGGACCGGAGCCGTAGAGCTCAGCCGACAGGAGTGGCGTTTAGACAGACTTGAATTGTCTCGACCAGCCTCTTGCGGTCGATCGGTTTGGTCGCGTAGTCATCACACCCTGCGTTGATGCATTTCTCGCGGTCACCTTCCATGGCGTGGGCGGTGAGCGCGATTATCGGACGACAGTAGCCCTTCTCACGCAGCAGTCGCGTAGCTTCGTAGCCGCCCATGACCGGCATCTGCATATCCATGAGGATAACGTCGAACGCATTACCGGCGTCGCGGGTAGCCAGGGCGGCATCGACGGCTTCCCGTCCGTTCTCACAGGCCGTGACCGCTGCTCCTGCCTTCTTCAGAAGAAGCGAAATGAGGAGCTGCGTGTCCGGAGAGTCCTCAGCAAGCAGGACGCGACATCCCTGCAAAGCCTGCGCAGAGCTGGTGGGCGGAGCGCCCTCCTTAACATCGCGTGGGATGGCAGTAACAGCGAGCGGATCGTCCAGCATCTTCACCCCGTCGAGCGGACCGGTGGCGACGGTAATGCGGAAGTGAGTGCCTACGTCAGGCTCGGTGCTGACAAGGGCGACGTCCCCCCCGAGCATTACCGCGAAGCGCTTGCTGATCGTCAGGCCCAACCCCGTGCCCCCGAACCTGCGCGTCGTCGACATATCAGCCTGTGTGAAGGGCTGGAACAGCTTGGCGGCCTGTTCCTTTGTCATCCCTATCCCCGTGTCGACCACATCGAGCTGCAGGCGCGGCTCGTTGTCGTCTTCGACGAGGCAGACGATCAGGCGCACTCCGCCGCGCTCCGTGAACTTTATTGCGTTCCCGAGCAGGTTGACGAGGATCTGTCGCAGGCGTGGGGGGTCGGTCTGGATGGTCTCCGGGATCTGCCGGACGTACTCGACGCCGAATGTCAATCCCCTCCTGTCCGCACTCACTTTGATGATCGAGACCGCCTCAGCAATGATCCGACAGGGTGAGCAGGTGATTCGCTCGACGATGAGTCCGCCTGCTTCGATCTTGGAAAGATCGAGGATGTCGTTGATGATCCCCAGCAAGTGCTCACCGTTCTTCCTGATCGTGGCGACGGCTTTGAGCTGCTCAGGTTCGGTGACGCACTCGGCGAGGTCATCTGCAAATCCCAGTATTGCAGTCATGGGCGTGCGGATTTCATGGCTCATATTGGCCAGGAATGCACTCTTGGCCAACGTAGCCTCCTCTGCGGCACGCAAGGCGCATGCCAGTGATTTCTGGCGTTCGGACAGGCGTGCCAGCAGGTGGCGTTGCCTGCGTGTGAACCCGATGACGAGGACGACAGCGACCGTCCCCGCTCCCAACGACATCCAGCGAGCCATCGATTCCAGAGCGTCGATGTGGCTGGTGAGCCTGTCGTATCTGTGCGCGTTGACGACGTACCATTGCGGGCCAACGACCCCGGCCGGCAGAACCATCCGGGCGATACGTTTGAGGATTCTACCCGCACTGGGAATCTCTTCCTCCAACGCGGTAAGGTCGGTGGTGTCCAGCAGGGTCGCGCCGGTCTGCGCCAGCACGCGGCCGGTGGCGCTGGTCAATCCGGTCCACCAATCGGGCTCGCCCGGCAATAACACGTCGTAATCGACGCGGGCGTACAGCGCCCCGATAAGCTCACGTTTGTCGAACTGCCGGATGATCGGAGCGGTCAGCACCATCGTGTTGTCCCGGCCGACGATTTCGCAGCGTATTCCACCCGCAAAGTAGGATTGCAGGCGTGCGGCGGGGTAGACGCTCTCACCGATGCGCGATGCGTCGGTGGACACCAGTACCTTTCCTGATGCGGTGAGGCAGGATATCCGGTTCAGGAAGTCATGCTTACGTTTCAGGGCCTCGAACAGCTTGGCTATGTCGTTATCGATGTCATCATCGAGAATGCGCACCATTTCGGGATGTGCCGCCCAGGACTCGAGAGAATTGACGAGGGAGGCTACGGCCTGCTCTGCTGCGGTTCGCGCTACCAACAGTTCTCTCGTGAGCCGGCGGTTGATTTCCTGCCACGCCATTGTCCTGCTGCGTGTATAAATGAGGTGGTCGGCGCCGCCTATCACAAGCAGCATCGAGGCGCAGAGGATGATCATCAGGCGGAGCTTGGGGACGTCCTCGTCTTGTGCTTCAATCACCGCTGCCCTCTCCCAGCGGTATGGTCGCCACAATCCGGACGGTATCATCCGCTTCGTCTTCGTACATGTAGCCTATTCCCCCCTTGACACGCGCGAGATACGCCTTGACGAGCCTGGCTGATCTACAAGTCTCAGGCGCCTTGATTCCTCGCGTCAACTTGAGGTTAAGCCAGTACTCGCGAAGTTCCCCGGGCGTCTTGCCGAGAACGGCTTTGGAGAACTGCCGACGAATCGGATTCTCGGTGTGGCGCTCATAGACGGTCAAGGGCGATTTGTCGGGCCAGAACGTCTTCTGTCTAAGGAAGATTCGACGAAGCTCCTGCAGACTCAGTGCCTTGACCTCGTTGCGCGTACCGACGACCACGGCGATCTTCGCCAGCACCTTGGCTGAGTCGTGCTCAGCTTTGTCGTCGCGCTGTAGGGGGTTGCCATGCTCCCCCTGGCCCGCAACAGACGAGCTAGCGAGAATCGCCAAGGCTGTTAAGCAATAGCGCATCCAGACCGGTCCCCATCAGAAGGCGACCGCGATCGACGCGGTCACTCCGTTGTAGTCGTCATCCTCCGCATGAATGGAATGGAAGTACTCGAGTTTCAAGGAGACCTCCGGTATCGGGCGGAAGTTGACCCCCACTGTGTGCTCCTGAGTTCTGTCGTCGTGCTCGATTTCGAGCAGATCGTAGCGGTAGAACACAGCCCACCGCTCGTTAAACCGGTAGCTAGGCTGCAGGTAGAAACCGGTTCGATCCTCCTCCGCATCCTTCGCTGCCAGTTCGCTCAACACCTCCCACGGACCCTTGCGCAGTTGAGCGTCGAGGCCCCATGTTAGGACGCGATCCTCGTCGGATGGGCTCTCGTGATACAGATGCAAGCCCAGGTCGAGCTGATCCAGCTTGCCCTTCGTCGGTATGTGGAACGAGACCTTGGCTCCGACGGCCTTGCCTTCGTTGTCGTCGTGCCTGGTGAAGTAGACGGACTGCCCGTTGCCGACGTATGCACGGTAAGTGACGCCAAAGTCGCCCCAATAACTGGTGCCATAAGCCATTAATCCAACGAACGACTCCCGGAAGACGCTGCGGACCATCAGAGGGCGTGCAGTTGACAGGACCACGTTGGGGTAGTGGTTGACGTTCCAATATCCCGGTGTGAGGATGAGCCCGGCGCGTAGCGTCAGGAGGTCGGAGTGGACGTGCTCAGCCCAGCATTGTTCGAGCTTGACTTCGCCCCGCGCCTCCTCCAATGCCGTGCCCCCCTCGCCTTCGAACAGGACACCATGTTCAAACTCAACCTCGGAGAAGAACCGCCAGTTGGCCCATTCCTTGGTCAAGTGGAGCGAGAGCCAGTGTTGATTGAACTCTCCACGGCTGTCCTCGCGATCGTCATTAGTGTACACGAAGTCGTAGTATCCGCTGAGGGTGGGAAGCAGATTGAGCCTCTCCTGCAGGTCGAAGTAGTCGTATCGCAGTTCCTCGATCAAGGCTTGCCGTTCTTCCCTGACGGATTCCTCGTCAGGCATTGCGCGCTCGACGGCTTGAATTTTCTCGAGGATGGCGGTTTGGCTGGCTTCCAGTGCCGCAACGCGTTGCAGCAGTTCGCTGTTGACGGCCCGCTGGGCTTCCAGTTCCGCCCTCAACCGCCCGATAACGTCCTGTTCCTGGGCCGACGCAGCCAAAGAGCAAACGCCGTACAACGCTAAGACAATCACCGCACTCTTATGCCTGGACATAGACACACCGCATGTAGCTCCGGTTTATGGTCGTATCGGACCTTGCCGAATTGATCTGAAGATGTTGTTGGCGAGGAAGTCGGCAGGCACCGGCACCGATCGCCGCAGCACGCACCGGGCGGGGTTACACACGTCCGCCGTCTCGTAAATGGCAGGGTCGTGTCGGCATTGACCACACGAGCAGACAACACCACAAAGAAGGAATCACGAAGCTGTAGTACCGTGTTTCGCAAGCTCTGCGTATGCCTCTACAGCGGGTTTTAGCCAGCGCGACGGCACGGACAACTACGAGCGCTCCTTGCCTTCGCATGGTCGCGCAGGCTTCAAACCTGCGGGTCGGTTCTCACTTATGGGCGTATCACTTCCGAAACACAGCACTACGAATCTGACGGCGTTTCAGGCGCCCGGTCTACTCGTCGACTCGTCGACCACAGAACAAAGGCCCATCCGATTGCAGGGGATGACCATGGCGCAGCGGTCTCGGACTCGCCTCAAACCGCACGCAAGGGGGTAGGCCACGGAATCGGCCCAACGGAGTGTGCTAACCTAACGGCAGAGACAGCGATCGCGCGCAGAGCGATCTTTCAGCGCGCTTAACGTAACAGTAGCAACGCCGTCGATCTGGAGCGTCTCAGGCCCGTATTGCCAACTCGATCATCGGAGCGCACGAGCAGCAGGACTGCGACGTGAACGGGTTGGCAGATCGCAGTGATGTAGCCAACCGCGCCGGCGATGGGCGGCACACAGACGGCGACATGAACGGCAACGCGGATTGATGCGAGACAGTCGGCGACCCTGACATGAACGCCTTGCGGGCATCAACGATGCCGGCAGGTTCATTCGGTGCATGTCGGGGCCCGTATGACGAGGTCGTACCCGCGAGCTGTCGGACCTTCGAGTTCGTCGGCGCCGACTTTGACACGAATGGGCAGTGCCGCGCGCTGGGGCTTCACCTTTTCTTCCTGGTTGACGTCTTCCTGGGCGCCTTGCTCGTGCTGGTTTTCTTCCTACTCTTCTTGGAAGCGGTTTTCTTGGGGTGAGCCTTCTTGGCTGGCGCTCTTTTTGCGGTGGAAGCGCGCGCCTTCTTCACCCGTGCGCGTGCTTTTACCCCTTTCGCGGTTTTCTTCCTCGTAGTCTTGGGGCGGGTGGCAGCTTTGACGCTTTTCCTCGTGACCTTGCGGATCTTGCGGGGCGGAGGTTGAGGAGGCTTCGGCTGTTTGATCTCCATGTCAGCCTCGACGATGCGCAGCCCGGAGTAGTACCCCTCCTTACGGACACGTTCGAGCTGGGCCTCTACCTCCGTCCGATCGACAGCTTTGAACAGCGTGACAATCACATCCTGCGACTCGCCCAGAAGCTTCCACTCAAAACGAGGAATCTCCTTGCCGCTCAGTGACTTCTTGGGGGTGGATTGCGAATCTCCGGCCCCCTCTTGGCTCTGCCCCTCAACTGCCTCAGCGTCTTCTTCCCGCGGTTCATCGACCTGTTTTTGGGTACGGGTCACACCTGTCAATCCTTAGCACCAGAACCAATCCAGCACACGTGGGATCCTACCGGCCATCGAGCGGACTCGTCGAGTCGCCCGGTCAGCCCGGCAGGCATGCTCTCCGCCGCGATGCCTGCGGCGAACACGTACAGCATTTCTCCATGGCACGCAACATGCCGGCCTCCCGAAGCTAGCGACCTCGCGGGGCTGGCACGAATCGACGATGTGCAGTATAAGGTAAGGACGTGGGCGGTCGACCCCCAGGCCGTCAACCGACGATGTTGCGCCCGTAGCTCAATTGGATAGAGTGGCTGGCTTCGAACCAGTAGGTTGGAGGT
>JBHHXS010000016.1:0-22415 GCA_046757145.1 Phycisphaerae bacterium
GAGGCCCAGGAGAAGGACAAGAAGTGAGGTCGCGCCGGTACCCAGCGTCGCGCCCAGCAGCAAATGCCAGCGCCACGGCAGCCTGCCCAGTCGGAACAACGGCACAAGCCACAGCCCGCCCAGGACCGGACCCGCTAGGACGATGCCAGCCTTCAGGCCGTCGGCCGCTGCGGTGTAAAGTGCGTATTCAGACGTCAACCCGAGGCCGAGGAACACGCCGATCACGGCCACGACGACTACGGCGAGCACGCGGGGGTATATCGCACCACGGGCCTTGCTAGACGACCGTACGCGTCCACGCGCCGTTTCTCGGAACCGGAAGCGCGAGCTGCAGGCGCATGAACGCCGCGTTTGCGTATCGAGCTCGGATGCGCGGCGGTGGATCGCGCAGTGTGATTCGGTATCGTTCGGGCCTGTGGCCAACACACATTCAATCCACCCGCGGGAACAACACCTGCCTGGCCTTGATCAGGCCAATAAGGGCGTGTTGGCAATGGTCGATGCGTAGCAGGTTGAGCGCCGGCGTGGTGCGAATTCCGCCGACGGCGTCCTGGCGACTGCGGACGTAATAGGCTTCTTCCGGCCGTACCTGCAACTGCATGACGAACCGGGCGGCGTTACGGACCAGCGTTTCGTATTTCTCCGCACGTCCGGCGTCACCGATGTCGCGCGCGAGCTTCAGGGCATCGGCGAAGCCTTCCAGATAGGAGGCCGTGGAAACGCCTGCGCGCCCACGTTCGTAGGAGGCTATGCCGCCCCACATCTCGGGCCATTCGCAGTTAGCCGGGGTGAGTTGTTTGCGGGCAAGCCAATCGGTCAACTCGAACACGTAGTCGACGAAATCTCTACGCTTCGTATGTTTGGCCATTATGGCGTACGCCTGAGTCTGCCAAGGTACAAAGGCGGGAGAGCGCCTGTCCCTGAACAGCCCGCGGTAGAATGATATGGCCCGACTGAAGGCGTCCAGAAGCGCCCCTGACGGGGCCTCGCTATACTGCAGTGCCATCGCCAGCAGGGCCTCACCCGGAAAGTAATCCTGGGCCTTTACCGATTCCGAAGGTGGGAAGGAGGTCATGAGCATCCCCGACGGTCTCTGCAGCCACAACATCCCGTTGACCAGTCTCGCTCGATCGAAAGCGAACTGCTGAGCCCGCGGATGGTAGGACATTGCGACGCACAGAAGCGCGGTGACGCCGAGCTTGTTCTCTCCGTCCGCCGTGGCAACGAAGGCGGCGTCGGCGCCGTCTGGAAGGACATCGGGCAGTTCTACAAGTCCTTGGCGGTGGTACCGAATGCCGATATCAGCGGCGGCCAGCGACGCGCTCTTGCCGGACCATGCTGCATGCAAGGCCATCGCCGCGGTCGCCCCGACCTGGCGGACCAGGTTGTTTTCGTCACTGTAACGATCGATCGCTGGTTCGTACTGGTACGTGAAGAGGCCTGATGCCAACTGGCGATACCGCATGTACTCCGCCAGCGCGTCGATGGCGGCATCCATATCCTTGGGTGAGACGCTCTCCAAAGACACAGGCGTGAGCCCCCGGTGAAGTGACACAACACTGTCAGCACCGGGTGTTTCGTACCAGTGGACCGTGCGAAATCGCAGGAGCTGTGTCTTGGGAATGCAGGAGGGATCGGCCAGCGCTGCCTGAGCCCACTCCTTAAGAGCGTCGGCTACCGTCATGCCGCCGGTGACAATATCCGTAGGCAGCAGGCGATGACGGGCTTTCGGGCCGAGCAGGACTATCCCGTGCACACCCGGTTCGACGTACTTGTCGACAGCCCGCGGCGCCGTCCAGTTCGTTTCAAGGTCAAGCGGCTGCGGTCGGCCCACCACTTCAATCTCAATGAGCAGGTCGTTGAGAAGGTCAATGTCCACGTCATCCCTCCCACGTATCATGGCGAAGGCCGCGGTGGCGGCGTCACGGGTGGCGTGTGCAAGCGGGGCGGGGCCGGCGGCACCGGCACCGAGCAGGTAGCCTCGCTGACGTAGCCGGACTACCACCTCATTAGAGTGTGACTCCAGGGTGGCGGGGACGTATCCGGGCTCATACACTGCCCGTCCGAGAATCGCATCGCGAATCGTCCTGCGCGCGATCCGCGACAAAAAGCTGCGATGAATCTCACTGATGGCAGGCGCATCGAGCTCGCCTGCCTCGCCTGTCGCTGACGCCCCGGCGGCGTGCGCCAGGAAAAGCACGACCGCGACGGGCGACACGAAAGAGAGTTTGTGGACCATTATGGCGATCAGTATAGTGATTGTGTTCGACCGCCTCAAACACAACCTGAAGAGCCGTGTGCATGACGCCGACGGGTGACAGCGACTTCGCGGGCCCGATCATGGCTGCTGCGGTTGACGTAGCTAAGGCAGTCTCCGCGCGTGTCATGTTCGTCTACGCAAGCGCAGTGGAAGATCTGGAGGCCCTGCGCTCGTCCATACCGCAGAACACTCGCCTGGTGCTCGTCTGCCGCGATGCACAGGACGAGAAACGTGCCCAGCAACTGTCGATAGACGGGATGCTTGTCCCTGCATTTGATCTGACACGCATGGGGCAAATCAAGATGGCCACCTTGCTGGCCTTTTCAAAACACATTCTCAAAGCGGGGGACGTGTTTGTGTTTCTGTCGGGCGTCATCGGGCGCGGCGTCGACACCATTGTGACGATGCGCGTCGGGGACGAATATGAGCTGTTTCAGTCAGTCGGTCAACCCAAACTGACGGAGCACATACGTCGCCCGGTGTTTGAGAAGGTTTTGAGGCTGTCGCTGGAGCTAGCTCACGAGGGGCGAGAGGGCAAACCCGTCGGAGCGTTGTTCGTGATAGGCGACTACAAGGAGGTGCAGAAATACTGCGTCGAGGGGCGTATCAATCCGTTTAAGGGGTATACGGAGAGGGAACGCAACATACTCGACGACTCTATGGATGAGACCGTCAAGGAGATTGCCAAGCTCGACGGAGCGTTTATCATCAAGGGAACGGGAGTGATCATGTCGGCATGCGCTATCCTCCGACCGGCATTGGCCGGGGAGAAGCTCCCGCAGGGGCTTGGGGCCCGGCACGCCGCGGCGGCGGCTATCACCGCCAACACACGGAGCCTGGCCATGACGCTTTCGGAATCAACGGGAGACGTGCGCGTGTGGAGGCTGGGGACCATGATCACGGAAATCGAACGGTCGCAGCGCACGCCTCTGGTCGGGGGCCCGCCCTCCGCAAGCCCCGGCACCTAGCGCACCTCCCCGGTGCTCTCCATCGCGACCGCGGTCGGGACGGTAGCCCTGGGGCTCACCGACTGCCTGGCCGACCGGAAGGCCCACTCCACCTTCGTCGGAAAAGCGGAATCACCTTACGGGGACGTCCGTGCGCACTCCCGCTTTGAACAACGCCTGCCGCAGGCCGACGGCGGCAAGCGCGTCAGCCGCAATGTCCAGACCGGCTCCCACAGTCTCGGATAGATGCGCATCGGAGCCCATCGTCATCGCCGTACCCCCGTGTTGGGAATATCGTCTAATGGTGTCGTACGCCGGCATCGGGTCAACGAGGTTCTGGCGAAGGGTCGAGGAGTTGACCTCGGGCACCAGGTCGGCAGCAAGGCATGCACAGAGGATATCATCGATGAGGTCGGAGAAACGCGAGACGTCGTGCGTCCCGAGAAACCGTTGCGTGTAGCGCTTGACAAGGTCAAGATGGCCGAGGACGTGGAAGACGCGCCCTTGGCTTCCGTGCAACGATTCGCAGAAGCGCACCATCTCCAGCACGGTCTCAAGGTAAAGGAGGGTGCCTTCCGTTGAGTCCATGCCTTTCCAGCTTACCGGATCGTACAGGGCCCGCCCGCCGAAGTAATGCACGCTAAGAACGACAAGGTCGAACTCGTGGCGGCCGACGAAGTCGAGCACGAGTTCCATCCGCGGGCGGTAGTAGCCGATCTCTATGCCCTTCCCGATGAAGATGTCGCCTCCGAATCGCTTGCGCAGCCGCTCGATGGACACCGTGTGAACCGCATCGTCGTAGACGCAGTCGCCCCACTCTTGTGGGTGAGGGTCGAAGTGTTCGGTGAACGTGACTCCGCCGAGTCCCAGATCAATGGCGCGCTCAACGATATCAGCGGGCTCAGCCCGCGAGTCGAAGGAATGCTTGGAGTGAACATGCTGGTCATATAGGGGCATGCGCAGTAGTCGCCCGGAGACAAGTCATCTGCGGTAATATCCCCGCGGCTGCGGCCGGCTGCAACCGCCACCCATGCCACAGATGATCCGACCCTTGACGGCGTTGGCCGGACACTTGGCCGACGCGATAGTACTGGCAAGTGGCTGAACCGTGTGATTTTCGGCATCCCATTCAGGAGCGGCATCGTGGCGTGCAAAGTGTGCCGGCGAGTGGTTAAGGCGTTTCTTTCAGCGGGATGCGCAGGCGGCGTTGCAGTGTTGAGCTGCAACGCCCTCGTACGCGTCCCCCGTGGGCGTGTCGAGGTGGACGGGAACAGCGTGTATGTCAACCTCCCCGGGGTACTGGTTGACGCGAAGGACGGGCACGTCGTGGTCGACGTCCCCGGGCTCGAGCTCAACATGGACAGGTTCCACCGTCACCACTGATAACAGTGTCCGTCCAGCGGTACACTCCGCACGCAGGCCCGGCATCAGGGGGCGACCGCCTCGCGGGAGGCTTCGTCGAGCAGCGCTCGGCATATCCTGTCCTGTATTTCCTTGTACGGGGCGCTCGATCCGGTGTATCCGTTGAAGATGACGGCGAAAGCGTAGCGTCGCTTGCTTCCATCCACGTATCCGCTGAGGCTGCGTACCCCGCGCATGGTCCCTGTCTTGCCGAAAATGCGCCCGCCCGTGTTTCTAAGTCTTGTTCTTAGCGACCCATCAACGCCAGCGATCGACAGGCTGTCATGAAAAAGTCCACTCGCTGACGAAGTGTTCATCCAGGCGAGCGTCGCGGTTAGCTGGCGTGCGGTGCACCGGTTCAGGCGACTAAGTCCTGAACCGTCGGCCACAACCATTCCCGCCGTATCTATCCCTGCGCGTGTCAAGGCGTACGCTACGGCGCGGCTTCCCAACGCCCAGCTCCCTTGAACATCGCGCCGACCAAGGTCTCGCACCCACTCGTAGCCGACACGCTTCAGCAAGCATTCAGCAAACAGATTCTGGCTGTCCTTGCCCGTGCGGCTTAGGACATCCGCCAGCGCCGTGCGATGCCGGGCTACGATCGTAAGAGACGGCGGAAGACTGCCGTCTGCGAGGCGGATCATTTCACGTCGTATGCCCCCTTGGACTGTTACGCCTTTATCCAGCAGTACCTTGCGCAGGGAGTTCGCTGCCAACTGTCCGGGATCAGCGTAGGTCACCGGAGCGAAGGGCCACACCTTGTTGCACTCTCCGGTGATCGTGTATTCGAATGTGTCATGCGGATGGTGGAGGATCGGATTCTTCTTCCCCCCGCTGCGGCACTCGTTGATAATCCGCGCCAATGAACCTTCCGGCTGGACCGACACATGTACGAGATCACCGGGGGTCGCCGCGGGCCTGACGGTGATGTCGAGGCAGTTGCCATTGAAGTTGAGCCCGCCCACCGGCGCGGCATACCAATGCCCCAGGTCGCCTTTCTCCCACGACTGATGAACGCGCTCACCGTCGAATATGCTCTCGTCGATGACGATGTCGCCTGCGATGTCGTGCATGTCCTTGTCAATTAATGCATCGGCCCACCGCTCGAAGACCGTCGTGATCGTCTCGCCCCGTCGGCGCGAGAGTCTCTCGTCGCCCAGTGCTGGATCCCCGTCGCCTATTACTAGAATGTCGGAGCCGTTCGTCGCGAGACTTGTCTCAAACGCAAAACCAGGGCCCAGGATGGCGATGGCAGCCGCCATCGTGAACACTTTCATGTTGCTCGCTGGAATGAAGGGTGCATCAGCGCGCTCCTCCAGGAGCGTAGAACCCGTTGCCAGATCGAGCACACATGCTCCTACCGCAGCATCGGCGTGTGGTAGGTCGCTGATGGCCGATCTAATCCGCCGCTCGACTGACGGATGCGCGTGGGTCGGCAGGCCCGACACGAGACCTGCCGAAAGCCCCAGAACCGCCGCCACGCCCGTATTTCGCTGCCGGTGGATCATCGCCCCGGCGGTTTTAACCGCGCAGGCAGCGGGCGCCAAGCGTTGCAATGCAGTACAGCCCGTCGGCGCGGTCGGCGACGCTGTTACATGAATCCGTAGCCTCGCCGCACGAACCGCCCGTACAGGCGACGCCATGGCTGCAGTTGGGCCAACTTCATATCGTCTCCAACACAGGTCTCCGCCGCATTCGCCTACTGTAACGGACGCGATAGCAGGTGGGGCAAGGTATCTCAGGGGGGTGGCACGATATGGCTCGCCCGCAGTATCACCGAAGCCGTGCCCAACGCCAACGGCATGTCAGTGTTGGTCATCGGTGGTCTTGTGGTTGCGGTGTGCCGGCAATCTTGTGGTCCGCACAAGCTCACGGTTCGGTAGGCTCAGCCGCGCGGTGATAACAACAACACCGGGGCCCTCACTCCGAAGGGCGATGTAGACTTCGCCCGAGAGGTCAGCCGGGAGAATGCCCTTGCCGTCGAGTGTGACAGGCGCTGCTAGGCGCACGTCTCCTCCGTTACGAACCCACGTAGCGGCGCTGTCGGTCAACTGTCGCAGAAGAATCGACTCGTGTTCGTGTCTGTTCGTGCGCATTAGCTGCACCCAACCTGCCGTCGTCAAGGCAGCCAACGTGCCTGCCATAAAAATGAAGAAAACCACCAGGATGAGGACGGCGCCTCTGCGTCGGCTCCGGATGCGGCAGCCGCATCTAACCGGTATCGTTCTAATCGTAGCCATCCACCACCTCTCCAACGCACCGCAGCGCCAGGCCGAACCGACGAACAGGCGCGGGGGCATCGGCACTGCTGCGCCGCAGGTACGCGGTGACGCTCACGATTGCGGCAGCCGAGTTCGTTCGACTGCGCTGTATCTCTGCACTGGCAGAGACGGCCTCCCAGCGCCTGGTCTCTGAGCTGCCACCCGTCGGTCCTTCTCTTCTTTCGACGTGCTGCTCGTAGAATCGATACGCCACCCGTTCGGGCGGCTCGCCCAGAATGAGGACTTGCCTTAGATCGCCCCCATCACCGGCGCCCAAACGTGCCGTCGTCACGCGCCGCACGTCGCGACGCAAGGCTTCGAGAAGGTCGTTCAGCGCCGTGTATCTGTCACCGAAATCAGTGACCCTCTTTTGGCTGCGCAGTATGGATGTAATCGCGGCCGTCATCAGTGTGCCGCCCACCGCTACCATGAACAGAACGGTGAGGATCTCGAGCAGAAGAACGGCTCGATGCCGACGGTTCATGGGTCAGCTCCATGCGTTATTGATTGCGGCGCGATATAGGTGCAGATTCGATAGCGCGCGATGCGGCTGTACTTGCCGGGTACGCTGGCCGTCACGTCCACGCGTTTAAGAGGTTGCCAAGAACCCTCTTCGTTGGCGACGCGGATCTCGTAGGTGAGCCCTACTTCGTCCGTGAGGGTGGCGTCTGCAGCCGGTATAGCGCCCGCCCGCATCCGTTCCACACAGGATTCCGCCGCAAGCTGTGCCCGACGGTAGTTTACGAAGTAATCGAGCGATCTCGCATAGCGGGTGAGCATGAGCGAGACCATGCCCAGCACAAGACCGACCAGCATGATGGAAACACATGCCTCCGCGAGCACTACTCCGCGGTGTCCAGTCAGACCTGGTCGGCGTGGCTTCATCATATCGTCTCGGCCGTAGTATTGATCAGCGTCACGAGCGGTAGGAACAACGCAAACGCGATGAACCCCACTAGAGCAGCCACCGCAAGTGTTGCAATGGGCCCACTCACGGCTACCAGGGCATGCCACCAGCGGTAGGCAATAGCCTCGTAATAATCGGCTGCATGTCCCAACACCTGATCCGGGTCTGCGCCCCGTTCCACGAGATTAAGCGCGCAAACGAACACGTCGCCGAGCTGTGAATCCCGGGCTGCCCTTTGCGGCGCCACACCGTCCGAAACGCCCCGCGCGAACGCCGTCACGCGTCGGTGCAGGTGGTTCGTCTTGCTCACCACGGACGGGAGCGTACTCATGAATGATGTTGGAGCACCTATCCGAATTCCCGAAGCCGTCGCGCGTATGATCTTGGCCATCCCGAGTCCATAATCAACCGTGCGCGTAATGGGAATCATCCTCCGCAAGGCTGCAACAGCACGCACAACGATGCCCACCCTGTCCTTCGTCGAGGCTCGTGCGCACGCCAACCCACCGACGAACAGACACGCTAGCACCATGCACAGGGCGATCCATCCATAACCGGCAAACCAGCGGGCTGCATCTATGAGCACAAGCGTCACTCCCGGCAACGGCGCTGTGTAGTCAACGAATATATTACGGAACCGCGGCATCACGATGATCATAATGCAGGTAAGCATCGCTCCGCCTAATAGTGCCATCACGCTGACGTACAGAGCCGCATCACGCGCATGGTGTGTCGACCCCAGGTATACGTCAATGCGTGCGGCGATCATCCGCTCCTGCTCCGCTAGAGCTCGAGCCGACTGGCCCAACGCCTCCGTCATGCGCAAGGCCTCCACTAGTTGCACCGGACAACCCGGCAGCGCCGCCTCGAGCGCCTCCGAGAGGGGCAACCCCTTGCCGACCAGGCGTCCGGTTTCCCGTAGTACCTGCGCTACCCTACGGGACTCTCCTTTGGCCGCCGCTTGCAACGCCGGATATAGCGGCAGGTTCAATCGGGTTATGACGGCAAGACGTGATATGATCTCATGCAGCTCCACGAGCCGCCGTATACGTGCCTGCTTGGACATCGGTCCGCGCGGTAGCAGACTTCCCTGTTCTCCGGCGACCAGACACCCGAACGCGCCTTTGCTCCTTCGTACTGGAAGGATCTGCGCCAGTAGCCAGAGCATGGCGGCGACAGACACGGCGATGGTCAAGAACACAGACAGAACGGCTCTCCTTTTATCAGATTGAGTACATCATAGCTGCCAAGGGTGCGAACAATGCTAGAACGAGAACACCCACGACGATGCCCACGGCAACAACCGCCAGAGGTGCCACCCAAGTGCGCAACAGGGACTGACAATGCCTTGCGCTCGATTCGTAAGCCTTGGACAGTTGCACCAGTGCATCGCCCAGGTCACCTCTGTCACTGCTGACGTCCACCACGTACCCGAACATGGCCGGTATCAGGCGGGTCCTGCTGCAGGCTTGACACACGGCAGTTCCACGCTCCACGTCAGACGCCACCCGCTCAGCCTCCTTCGAGATCGCCGGGCTCGCAGTCGCGCCTGCCGACAGACGCATGGCCTCGGGCAAGGGAATCCCGCTGTTTACCGCGAAGGACAGTGCACGCAGAAACCGCGTGCGCAGAGAATCGCGGATCAGTACGCCGGACACAGGCACACCCAGGGCCAGCCGCTCACACGCCGCACGACAAGCGGGACTGAGCTTGGATGAGAGTAACAGGATGAAGAGCCCAAGAGCGACCACCCCCACGCCCGCCAGTATTTGTGGCATGACTGCCGCTAATGCGATCGTCACCCTGCTTACAACGGGCAAGCGAACGCCAAGATCCGGAAGCACCTCAGCGAACAGAGGTCCTACGAACGAGATGACCGCGCACAGCACGCCGAACGCCAGGACTAGCACGATAGCCGGATAGGTAACAGCCTCACTGACGATTCGCCGTGTCTGCGCCACCATGCGCAGATGATGGGAGAGGTTGAGCAGCGTCGCCGACAGGCAGCCGCTTGCTACTCCGGCGCGCACCACACGTGCGTAAAGCGCTGGCAGTTCGACCGCGTGTCTTTCGAGCGCCTTGTCCAGCGGTTCTCCACGCTCTACGTCGGTCGCAACAGCGTCGAGCACCGTGCGGAGTCGTCCAGAACGGACATCGCGCCCCAGTTGCCGCAGGCCCGCGTCCAGGCAAATGCCGCTGTCAGCCAGCGACGCCAGTTGTTCGTTAAAGAAGATGAAGTCATCGCTGCTGAGAGGTCGCCTCAGCGACGGACGGCGCGCCGCCTGCAGGTCGATGTTGCGCAAGCCCATGGATGTAAGCTGCGCCAGGGCACCGGCGCCGTCCTCGGCCTCCACGCTGCCGCTGATTGCCGATCCACCCTCGCACTGCGCGCTGTAGTCGAACTGTTTCATATCGTTATTCCACGGCGCCCCTTCGCCCACTTACAACTCGTATACGTACCGGCGGCCTTCGCCCGAGCACCCGGGCCACTTCGTCCTTATCAGTGACATTGTCCTCCGCGAGCGCCGCAGCGCGGTCGATCAGGTCGGGTCCCTGTCTGTCAAGCTCGGCACGCAGTTCCGACGCTGGCGAGCAACTCAGGATCAAGCGACGCACCGCATCGTCCACTTGCACTATCTGGGCGATTGCAGTGCGCCCGGCGTAGCCCGTCTGCAAGCACGCTTGACACCCCCGGGTGGGGGCCTGCTTGCAGGCGCGGCATTTCTTGCGCAAGAGACGTTGTGAGCAGATCAGTGCCATGGAACTAGTCAGTTGATAAGGTGGAATGCCCATCTCCAGGAAGCGGACTATCGTCTCGGCCGGGTCCCCGCTGTGCATCGTGGTGAGTATGAGATGGCCGGTCAGCACGGCTTCGACAGCCACCGAGGCAGTCTGGCGGTCCCGCACCTCGCCCAGCAGAATAACCTGCGGATCGTGCCGCAGGAGCGACCTCATGCAGCGTTCGTAGCCCAACTCGCCGTGAGGGTTGATCTGGATCTGCGTGATTCTGTCGATACGCTGCTCAACGGGGTCCTCGAGCGTTATTACGCTGCGGGATGGAAAGCGATCCCGCAGCTCTCGGATCATCGCATAGAGTGTCGTCGTCTTGCCGCTTCCCGCAGGACCCGAAACTACAATAAAGCCGGCTGGCCGGGCGACGGCATCACGGATCAGCCCAACCTGATCGGCGCCAAGCCCCAATGAGTCCAGCGATTGCAGTTGGGCGGTGCCACGGAAAACACGCACCACCGCGCGCTCTCCGCGTATCGTGGGGAACGTTGCCACCCGGAGATCCACCGCACCCGACGAGGAGTCGCCCAGCCACAGGAAGCCCCCTTCCTGCGGGATGTCGACCCTATACGTCAGCAGCGATGCCAGAACCTTCAGGCGGGAGACAACGTTCTCGGCTATGCGCGATGGTATTAATTCAACGTCCGCGAGCTGACCGTCGATGCGGAAACGGATCAGCAACCCGTCGTCGACCGGCTCAAAGTGCACGTCGGTCGCTCCGACATTCAGAGCTCGCGCGAGGGTCCCGTCGACCAACGATGTAACGTCGTGATGCTGCGTTTCCGGACGCTTGCTGCCCACGTACCGACTCCGTGCGCCCGTGTGTGATGGGCGCTTCACCACGCGGTTGACGTTCCCTCAGGCTATGACGGAGTCGTGCGACCCGTGTTAATCATTATGCCGGAGGAACCTGCATGCGCAGGAAACCCTCGGGCATTTCATGAAAAAGGCGTTGTTGTTTGCCTCAGGTCACCCTGAATGGTCGGCCCAGTGCCGCCGCCGGAGCGATCATTCCTGCGATGGCCAGGGTGACGGCCGGACCTCGCGCAGCAGCTACAATACAGGCGTCGAACAGGATGATCATGAAAACCAGCCTCTTTACGGCGCGTTGTACAGACCGGGGTTGTGGAGCTCTTACGGCGCGCCACCCCGCCAAGCCTACTAACACCGTGACCACGCCAACCAGCCAGAGCTGGAGAGGTTCGGACTGGTCGAGAATCCATGACAAACATGACAGGCCGCACGTCCCGGTACACATACCCGCCAATCCGCACACCAAACGCCGTCTTGTACTGACTCCGCCCTCGCAACGCGCGAACAACGTGAGGGAACTCACATAGAGCCACATCAAGCAGCTCGGCACCAATATCGCTGTCGTCCAGAGCGACTCGGCGACGCTCATTGCAAGCGTCAGGTTCAGTGCACGGCACGCGCCCATGAAGGCGGGTGCAAGTACCGACGTCTTGAAGGCGGTGTGATACAGCACGATACACACAACGAGCAGACTTGCAATGAGCAAGGCCCGCACCGACAACCATGCCGCACAACCAAGCCCCGCGGCGAGCAGCATGCCACAGAGGCACCGCGCAGCTCTCAGAGATACACGGCCGGAGGGAATGGGACGCTCGGGGCGTTCACGCATGTCGCGATTCATGTCGCACACGTCGTTGAGCGCAACGCCGCCCGCGTAAAGAGAGGCTGACGCCGAAACCAGCGCAACCACCGTAGGCCAGCCTTCGATGGTGCCACCGACGTAGACGTAACCTGCCACCGCGTCCGCCGCCGCAGTGAAGACGTTGGGCAGACGAATCAGATCCAGGTAATCACGTATCCGATGGACGATAAGCGCCATCCGTTCAACCGGGTCCAACCGAATCCAAGCTAAGTCCAGGCGGCAGGCCTCACGTTGAACTACCCCCAACAGACTCCTCACCTTAGAGGAGCACGGCGGCAAACTAAGGTAGAATAGCGCCGCGACAGCACAATTGCTAACCGTAGCGCACAGTACCAGCTCGCCGACGCACTTCTTGACCGCTACCGATCGCCTTTCTACAGTGCCTGTCAGGCAACGACCGAATGGCACTCCCGCGTCCCCCAATGACGCGGGGGCGTTCCATGGCTGCAGCAAGGTGCAAAAGCCAGCGGGGGTGTAGCTCAGTGGTAGAGCAACGGCCTTTTAAGCCGTGGGTCCTGGGTTCGAGTCCCAGCACCCTCAATCCGGCGCCAAGCGGCCCGGGTCGGTGCCGACCGGCAAGGCCTGCCGGACTCCAGCCCGTGCCGTCGCCCCGCTGGAGCGGGCGCGGACGGATACGAAGCAGCCCCGCTCGATTCGCATGACTCGCCCCACGACCGGTTCTGGTTTTGCCCTGGCGTTTGAAACGTCAAGCGCGTGGGGCAGCATAGCGCTGGGGCAAGGCCAGGCAGTGTTGGCCACGCGCGCGTTCAGCGCGCCCAGACGACATGCCGTCGAGTTCCTGCCCACCATACAAGCACTGTGCCAAGATTGCAGCGTGCAGCCGAGTGCCATCGAGCACGTGTACGTCTCTGCCGGCCCGGGGAGCTTCACCGGTCTGCGCATCGGGATCACCGCTGCCCGTACGGTTGCGTTCGCTAGCGGCGCCCGCACCGTCGGTGTGCCTTCGCTGGAGGTCATCGCCCAGAACGCGGCAGACGCCCCTGACCCTCCCAACCGTGTTGTGGTCATTCTCGATGCCAAGCGCAAGCGCGTCTACGCCGCTGCATTTGTTCGACGAGGCGGTGAGTACGTGCCCACGACCGAGCCGGCAGAGGTCGTCCCCGCGGAGTTCCTCGCTCAGCAGGATGCATCATCTGCCGTGCTGGGTGAGGGTGTAGCCTACCATCGAGCGGCCGTGGAAGGCCCAAGCCTGTCCGTTCTACCCGAGACCCTGAATCGTCCACGCGCGGAGACGGTCTATCGTCTGGGAGCAGCGCGTGCCCGCTTGGGGCGATTCGATGATCCCATACATCTCGTCCCGATCTACATCAGGCCGCCTGAGGCGGAAGAGAAGTGGCGCCAGCTCCACGCTGATTCGAACGGGCACTCACCCTGACCCCGCGGGATCGTGCACGGTCGCTTGCATATCGTACACGGCCCAATAGATGAAGTTGGCCGGGCACGATCCATAATCATCAACCCTCGCCCGCCTGGCGCCCGCGAGTGCCGCACCACCACGACGTTGATCAGTCAGCAGCCCACGCGTGGGTCGAGCTGCTGGCTCCAGCCTTGTTCGCGGATGGAGTTGGAGATTCGCTCCGCGAGCTCGACGGCGGCGTAGCCCTCCTCGGCGCTTGCCGCGGCGGCGTGGCCCGCTGCAGCGCCGCTTCCGGGTGTCGCGCCTGTGCGCACAGCACTGAGGAACGACTCGATCTCAGCTTTGAGCGGCTCGACGTCGTTCACGACCAGCGGCTCGATCTTGACCATTGATCCGAAGTCGAGGGACTGCATCTGCGACAGGTCCTCGAAGTTGCGTTCTTTGGCCAACCGGATGAGATCAAGGTTGTCGGCCAGCTTAATGGCTACGCCCGTCTTCTTCTGGTAGTCCATCGAAAGGTAACCCATCGGAGAAAAGACGCGGATCTTCCGCTCGGTTTTGAGCGCCAATCGGGAGGCGGTCATGTTCACCACGACTCCGTCGGCAAAACGCACCCGAGCATTGGCGACGTCCTCCATTTGTCCCAGCACGCTTACGCCCACTACGTCGATGGTGCATTCGCGCTGTCTGGTAAGATGAAGCACTATATCGATGTCGTGTATCATCATGTCGAACACGACGCCGATGTCCGCACTGCGAAAGGTAAAGGGACTTATTCGATGCGTCTCGATGAACCGCGGCGTGACCTCCATCCGCAGCATCGCCTGAACAACCGGGTTGAAACGCTCGGAGTGACCCACGCGAAGCACGCAGCCGTACCTGCGCGAGGCTTCCAGCAGCCGCCGGGCGCTGAGCGCATCCGGGGCCAGTGGCTTTTCCACCAGAACCGCGACCCCCTGCTCCATAAGGGGGATGGCCACCTCCGCGTGGTAAACGGTCGGGACGGCTACGGTGACTGCGTCAAGCTCCGCAGCTACCTCCGAGGTGCACGAGGCTGCCCCGGCACCGTATTGCGATGCAACTTTGGTCGCCCGATCCAGGTCTTTGTCGACAACAGCGATCAGATTACACGAGCTCAGTTCGCTGTAGATGCGGGCGTGATGCCCTCCCATCCGCCCCGCACCAATTACGCCAACGCGAAGAAACCGGTCCATGCAACCTTCAACTGACCTGTGTAAACGTAGCCGTCACGCTCTTGGGATTATCCACGACGATGCAGGCGGGGTTCTCCCGCCCCGAAAGACTCCCATTCCACCCGGAAAAACCCCATCCTGGGTCGGCCATCGCCGTCAGTTCCACCACTGCGTGATCTTCGCCCTCACCCGGACGGACCCCGCGGTGCACAATCCCGCGCCCGATGATATTGACCGTCAGGGCACCGTCCGTCGGAATCTTCCAGCATCTGCGGTTGACCGGATCGGCGCGCAAGGATTCAAGGTAGCGCCCATGCCTGCCATGGGCGAACGAACGCATCAGGAACTCGCACAAGTATCGGACCGGTTCACTGATCGACTCGTCATCAAGGAAGCTCTGCACGCGGTCGCGGATAGGCGTCCCCACCGTGCGCGCACGGCGGGAGTATATCCGCATGAACGCCTCTTTTAGCGCGGTGATGTCGTCCTGGCTGGACCCGTTGCGCTGCAAACCCACGCCGTTGACCATGCGTATCTCAGCCCGCGATCCGCGGGCCGTCACCACCACCATGAACGGCGGCACGTCCGCTGCGATACGCGTCATGCCCCCGACGAACGCGTGCTTGCCGATCGTCACGAAGTGGTGCACAGCGCTGTGGCCGCCCATGTTGACGTTGTCCTCTACATGAACGTGACCGGCGAATTGGACATAGTTGGCAATGATGCAGTTGTTCGCGATGTGACAGTCGTGGGCAACGTGCACGCCGACTAGAAAGAGATTCCCGTCCCCTATGCGCGTCACACCACCACCGTTGCCTGTTCCCGGATGAACCGTAACCATCTCGCGAAACACATTCCCTTTACCGATAACAAGTGCTGTCCGCTCGCCACCGTACTTGATATCCTGCGGGGGCAACCCCAACGCCGCTTGAGGAAAGACCTCGCAGCCTTCCCCCATGGTGGTGTACCCCTCGACGCTGGAATGATGGTGCAGCTTGCACCGGTCCCCTAACACGACCTCGGACCCTACGTAGCACATCGCGCCGATCTCAACGTCGCAACCCAACCGTGCACCGGGTTCAACAACGGCTGTAGGATGTATGCTCATTGACAACAGCTTCCAAGGCTCAGATTAATGAGATTCCGCGTCCGTCAAGATGAACTTGATCTCCGCCTCGGCGGCCAGCTCGCCCGCCACTCGCGCCCACCCTTCGACGTGCCCGGTAGACGACCGCACACGGATCGTCCGGGCTTCAAGAACAAGCTGATCGCCGGGCCTGACCGCACGTCGGAACTTCACCTTATCAAGACTCAGCAGCACCGCGACTTTCCCCTTGTGTTCCAGCTCCTGACTGAGCAGTACGCCCCCGATCTGTGCCAGGGCTTCGATGATCAACACGCCCGGCATGATCGGGTCACCGGGGTAATGCCCCTGGAAGAACGCCTCGTTTATCGTAACGTTCTTGAGTCCCACCACCCGCTTGGCGCCCTCGATCTCGATGATTCGGTCGATCATCAGTAAGGGGTACCGGTGCGGGAGAATACGTTGAATGCGGTGAATGTCCAGCGCCGGAGGCCCTGACAGCAGCGCCGCGCGCCTCCTGCTTTCATCCTGATTGAACAGCGCCCGCACCAGAGCGTGGTTCAGCGAATGCCCGCTCTTCCGCGCGTAGACCCTCCCTACGATAGGCCGACGCAGAAGGCTCAAGTCGCCCACCACGTCGAGAATCTTGTGCCGAACGCACTCGTCGGGAAAGCGCAGCTCGTTGCTGATCAGACCATCGTTCCCAAAAACCAGGAGATCGGCATGGGTCAGATGCGCTCCGAACCCAGCGGCCCGAAGATCCTCTGCTTCCGCCTCCAACAGGAACGTCCGCGCCGGCGCGATGTTCGCCTCAAAACTCTCGGGGGTGATCGACGCACGGTATACCTGTCGGCCTATCGGGCTGCCAAGACCGTAGTCAAGATCATACGTAATCTCCAGCTCTTCGGACCCGGGCTCCAGAGGGGGCAGGGCAACCAACTCCGAGTCGCCGTCCACCACGCGGACAACATCCGTGATGACGAACGGGTCTCGTGCGGCCTCCTGCTCCCGTATCCCGGCCGCCCGTAGCGTTTCAACAAAAGGCAGCGAGCTGCCGTCCACGCCGGCTACCTCGCCCGCGTTCAGTTCGATCTGCAGGTTGTCTATTCCCAAGCCGCAGCACGCGCTGAGGAAGTGCTCGACGGTTTCGATCGAGACCGTCCCATTCTTCAGCGACGTCCTTCGTGCCCGTTTGGAGACGTTCTGTACGTGGGCCGCGATTCTAATCGCAGGTGACTGGTCGGTCCGGATGAACCAGATGCCGCTGTGAGGTTCGCCCGGGCGCACACGCATCGCGACGGGTTCACCGGAAAACAACCCGCGACCGTCCAGCTCAACCTCACGGGCAATGGTGTGCTGATGACTCAATGCCTTCTACTCGATCGAAGCGTTACCGCCCTCTGCCTTGTACTTGGCGTTAAGCCGGGCCGTGATCTCGCCGGTCAGATCTACTTGAGGGCTCCAGTACAGGACTTTCTGAAGGAGAATCTGTTGACGCACCTGCGTCGGGGATTCCGCCGGCTCATCCGGCATCCGGTCCGCCGAGACCACGAGGTCAATGCCCTTCTCCTTCGCCACCGTTCGGATCGTTTCCTGGATATCGGCGAAAATGTGCCCCAGCGATCGGGCCAGATCACCCTCGACCCGCTGGCTCTCCGACTCCATGAAGAACTGCAGCTCCGCCTCCAGCAGGGCTAGTTGCTTGCGGCGCTCACGGTATGCGTCTGTTCCGGGCTTGAGCTCCTCCTGCAGCGACCGCTTGGTGAGGTCGACGCGGTCACGAAGTGCGTCGCGCTGCTGGTTGAGCTTTTGTCTTATCGCCTCGAATTTGGCCTCTAAATCGCTGGTTTTCTTGTATGCCTCGGATACGGCGGGGAGGTCCACCACCGCCACTCGCACCGAGTCGGTCGCAGTGGACTGTCCCACCGGCATCAACGCCGCAGTCATCAAAAGCGAAAACAACGACATATCGTATCAATCTCCAAACGCAGCCAAGTCGAAGCCCTTGCTGAACAGGCATCATTGTCGCAAAGAACGACGCTGCAACAACCCCCACCGGGCTCCGCGCCTCGCGCTTGTAGCTCAGCACCGTGATATGATGAGGTCTGAATGTGCAACGCGCCCGGTGTATAGCGCGCTGCTTACGGCGGCAGGACCACCGCTTGGGCCCGGCCGGGCAATCCCGGGACGGACCTTTAACCGGCGTCGACGCCGGCGGCCGGGGAGCGCCGACTACACAGCAAGACGCCGGCTGCAATGATGAGCAAGGCCATAACCACGGCCCCGGCCCGCGACACCGCGGGAACCCCAATGCTCAGGCACGCATCCCCCGTGATCGCCTCTTGAACACCGTCATACGAAGCACTGCCAGAGAAGCAGCTGGGACCCAACGCCGTGGTCGGCGGTGTTACGTCATACGTCACCCGATCCGGGATCGAAGGAGCGAAAAACACGCCCCATTTTACTTTCTCCTGCACCGCATCCCATGTGCCCCCGTCGCTGATGCTCGAGACGGGCCACCCGGCGGGCGGTGTGTCCTCAAGCGCCGCAGCTATCGTCCCCGCCGGCGGAGCGAGCGTAATCGAGACAGTGAAGCTCACCCCGGGGGTGGAATAGCCGGACAGGTCCCGCACCGCCCCTTGGGCTGACGCGATCTCGTTATTCCAAACGGTCGACGCCAGCAGCAGGCTCACTACCGCAGGAAACCGTGCCAGGGACGTCAGATCACCTCGACGGGTACTCAGAGTTTGATTTAGCTGCGATTCTGCCACTAGCCTACCGGTTTAACACGATGACAACGCCAGCCGGGCGTACCCTCCGACTACACGCATCGAGCGATGGGAGGACTCGCCATCCCTTCCCGCTGCCGCGTGCTCGCGAGAACATACATGGTCTCGCCACCGCGCGCGGCGCAGGCTACCTCTGTTATCGACCGCGGAACTCCTTTGGTTCCGCGACGGTGCTTTGCCACGGCGGGGTGAACCCGCCGCAGCAATCACCAACCATCAAAGACCCGTCCGTGCCGAGCCCTCAGTTAATGGTTATGGCCTGGTTCACACCATCGAAGGAGACCGTCCCGGTGAACCCACTCAGTCCGCCTCGGTCTCTCAGCCGACGCGTTTTCGCCGTCGCCGTCTCGAACGTCCGATGGGCCTTGAAACTCACTGTCCGCGACAGGTTGTCCAAGAACGGCCCCCATTTCACTTTGCGGTGGGACGCATCCCACACGCCGCCATCCGTGATAGCGGTAATCTCCCAACCCGCGGGGACCAGGCATTCGACCCCGACGGCCTTCGTACCTGCGGGAGCTTCGATAGTTATGGGAACTCGAACGTCGCCCGATGCGATATCGCGCCCGGTACGAAGCGGGCGTACCTCGGCAATTGCACTTCCCAAGGTCACACCCGGAGAGATGCCGGCTCCGCTTGATCCCGGGGGCCCGCCCGGACAGCAGACCGACGACGCATTATCCGTGCACGAGCTCGGGAACCAGTTCCCTTGGCCGTCATCCCAGCAGTAGCATTCTCCCGACCTCCACACATATGCCGTTCGCGTCATACCCGCCAGGTCATCATTGCATCCGGTCATCCACGCACATGCGTAGCCGACCAGCTCGCACATGGAGACGTGCCCGTCGGCGCAGGCGCCGTCCGGGCAACTGGTGCAATCACCGACTGGGCAGGCCGCACAATCCGACTGCGGCACGTCCGCAGGGATATGCGGGCAGCACGCGTCCAGACAGTCGTTTCCGCAGATGGCCTGGTTGATCCCGTCGACGGAAATCGTCCCCGCAAAACATGCCGTACCGCTCGCGTCAGCAGCCGGAGTCACATCGTAAGTAAGCTCAGCGGGGAACGGGGGAAAGAGCGGTCCCCACTTAACCTTCCAGTTGACGGCGTCGAACGTGCCGCCATTACTGATGTTGCTCACTACCCAACCAGCGGGAGGAGCATCTTCAACACCGATGGCAGTCGCAGCGGCTGGCGGCGCTAGCACGATGCGCACCGTCCTGGTCACCCCCGCGCAGTATGACGGGTCGGTGGGGTCCGCCAGGATCCGAGTCGCGGCGCAGTCACCGCCAACGCATTGACCCGGGTGGTCGATCGACACCCCGGCGGCATCCGCCTCACACTCGTTGACGTAGGTGATGCCGTCGCAGCCGCAGACCGGGGCATAGATCTCCGGGCACGCGTCAGGGATCACAACGCACAGGCCGAAGATATCTGCCATGTGGCAGGTGCCGTCGGGGAATTTGCAGAATTCGCCAGGGTCACATGGGATTCCGGCAAAGCCGCCACAAATCTGCGGACAGGTGTTCTGTCCGTTGACATCCAAACATGTTGTGTCGGGCCCTTGCGGCACCCCATGGAACACTTCACAGCAGAACGGATTGATATCCACGCAAGCGTCCGCCCCCTGCAACGGCAGGCAACATGCCTGAGTAACGTCACAGGTCGTCCCAGGGCCGGCAAACACCCCGCCGCTGGCCACGCAGACATCCGGTCTCGCTTGCGTACACTCAGGAACCGGAAGCGGAGAGCCCCCGATATCACTGCAGCAGGCACCCGTCGGCACGCATTCCGCGGTTACAACATCCACCACCCCGTCACCGTCGAGGTCCAACTCAACCAGCTCACAAACGCCGCCGTCCGGACATCCTCCAACCGCGGTCGGCATTCCGCCCATGAACTCAATATGGCAGAGGTTGAAGTCCCGGCATTCGCAAGCGACTGCCGCGTGTGATCCGGTGACCGGATCGTGACCGACAACTGTGATCAGGCACTGCTCTTCGGGAATCGGCGAGCAAGCAAGCGGAGCACAGCCCATGCCGTCCGACGTGGGTTCGCAAACGATGCCACACTCACCCAGGTGGGCGATGGAAACAGCGGCTGCGGCAGCCTCGCAGTCGTTCCCGTAAGTCACGCCGTCGCACCCACATACCGGGTCCCACACATCGGGGCAGACGCCGGAGTGCGGCGTACACACGCCGAAGACATCATTCATCCCGCACGTTCCGATGGGGAAGTTGCAGACCATATTGGGGTCGTCGCAGGGGATACCGGCGATGCCGCCGCACTGTTGTTGCCCGCATGGTTCGATGACGTTGCCGGTGATGCACCCGTCGCCCTGCATACAGAAGCTCGTGCAGTTCGGCTCGTGGCATCCGGCGACGAAAACCCTATCGCCGACGTGGAAGCCGCCGAGATTCCCTAGGATGAACACCCCACCCGAGTCCGCGGCAAACAATACACACTCGACTCCTTGGATCAGCGTCCCGCAACCCGCGAAGCAGAACTGCCCCGGCGGGCAGAGATGGTCGCACGGAGAGCCGCATGGCTCTGAGGGATCGATCGGGCATGTACTGCCGGGGCCCTGGAAGGCACCACCCGCCGCATGGCATTCCTCCAGCGTGCACTCGAAGCAGTATACGGCTCCGGTTGAGTCGTTCAGGCAGCAGGCGCCGATGGGAGAGCCGGGACAATCCACCGTGTCACATGTTGCACCGGGCAGCGGCTCACCACCCTCCATCATGCACACATCCAGTGGGAGCTCGAGGCATTCCCCACCGGGGAAACAGCATGCACCGGCCGGCGGCCCGCACAGCTCATTCGGATCAGGCGGGCAGGTGGTCCCGTCGCCCATGTACATTCCACCTTCCAGATGGCAGTGGCTGGGAGTGGTCTCGATGCACGCCGCGATGCCCATGGGGTCGTGCACGCAGCACGCACCGGTAGGAGGAGGACCGCAATCGACCAGGTCGCACGATGCGCCCGGCAGCGGGTTGCCGCCCTCGATCAGGCAGACATCCAGCGGCAGGTCCGCACACGTACCATCGGGGAAACAACAGGCACCCACCGGCGGCCCGCATAGATCCGCCGGATTAGCGGGGCAGGTGCTTCCATCTCCGACGTACACGCCTCCCTCCATCCAGCAATCATGCGCTGTCGCCTCGACGCAAACGATCGTGTTGCCCGCTGCGTCGTGAATGCAGCATGCACCGGTCGGCGGCGGACCACACGGGACGTTCGGATCCGTCGGGCAACCGGTGCCGGCGCCCAGGAAGTCACCACCGGCCGCCAGACACATCTCCTCGGGCACTTCCTGACAATTGCCGTTAGGGAAGCAGCACCCCCCCACGGGAGGCGCGCAAGGCTGGGTAGGATCAGCCGGACACACGGTCCCATCACCCAGATACTCACCACCCTCGGCGAAACACGCATCCGCAGTCGTCTCAATGCAGATCACAGTGCCGGCCGCGTCGGGCAGACAACATGCCCCGGACGCAGGGCCGGCGCATACATTGGGGTCACAGGGGACGCCCGGAGGTAACGGCTCACCGCCCATTGCGATGCAATGATCAGGCGGCAGCTCAACACAGTTGCCGTCCGGCAGGCAGCACCCGCCAGCCGGGGGAGGACATGGGGGCACCGTGGGATCGGTCGAGCAGGTCGTACCGTCGCCTTGATACTCACCACCCTCGGCGAAACACGCATCCGCAGTCGTCTCAATGCAGATCAC
>JBHHXS010000017.1:0-22290 GCA_046757145.1 Phycisphaerae bacterium
ACGTGCCACGAAAATCACAAGCAAAAGGGTGCCCGAAAGCCCGACAGGCTCCTAGAGGATCATTTGCCCTCAGTAAGGTCGCGAGGCGCGGCGGCTTCATGGTGGACGCGGCAAGGCGCGCCATACGCCGGCGCTCCGCCGTGCACGCTGGGCGCGCCGCATCCACATGCACCCGAGCTTCGGGTTGGTGTTCACGTCCATCACGTCCTGAAACACCGCGATCTCGTTGGGCGGCAGAATTCGCAACAAATACCCCAGTCTTCGAAAGATCGCCGCTCGCTCAGGGTCTTCGGGGCGCAACACCGGACGAGGACGACGGCAGACGAGGTTCTCTTGATGCAGCCATCGGCGAACCGTCTCGCCACTGACCCGAACCGATGCCAACTCCAGGACCAGGATGGCCAGGCACTCGCACGTCCATCGACCGCGGACAAACCCGAAGTCCCGGGGACTGGTTCCTTGCGTTCCCGGCGCGGAAGAACTGCACATAGGCTCACACCGGTTGAGCTTGCGAGGGTTTCCCGCAGGGCGGTGGTCCACCATGAACAACGCGAGCCCAACCGCTCCGTGCGGGGTACGTGCCGGTCGACACTCGCAACGCCAAGGCGCCCGCTCGCGCACGAATTATTGTAGCGATAGCGAACAGCGACCCTTTTCACGTGTGCGTGCGACTGGTACATTTCATAGCTAGCTGGCAACCTCGCCGTTGGCGCACGGCCGGGTCGTAGAAGGCACGATCACTCACCAGAAGGAATCAAGCATGACTGAATTAGAGCCGCAGACCAGACTACCGGAAAACGCCTATCGCGAACTCAAACCGGGTGAGACGTACGTTCCAATGGTCCCGCCGGAGGTGACGGTGCCGGAGGTGACGACGCGTTCGGTTGTGTTCGGTCTTGCAATGAACGTGGTGTTTGCGATGGCGGCCACGTATCTGGCGCTCAAAGTCGGGCAGGGTATCGAGACGGCGATACCCATCTCGATTCTGGCGGTAGGCCTCTCAGGGTTCTTGCTGAAGCTCGGCAGACGTGCCAGCTCGCTATTGGAGAACATCAACGTTCTCGCCATCAGCACGACTTCGGGCATCGTCGCGGGTGGCACGGTCTTCACCATGCCGGCGATATACGTTCTCAGGCTGAACGAGCGGCTTGAGATGAGCAACGTATCGCTCTTCTTTCAGATATTCCTGGTCCCGTTTCTTGGGGCAGTGCTGGGTGTCATCTTCCTGGTGCCATTCAGGCGCTATTTCGTAAAGGACATGCATGGCAAGCTGCCGTTTCCGGAGGCAACGGCGACGAATGAGATCCTCGTTACCGGAGCATCGAGCGGGGGGGGCCAGGCATGGGTTTTGATATACTCGTTCGTGCTTGGGATGGTCTACAACGGGATGTCTGGCATGCTCAAGCTGTTCGGTGAGGTCTTCACCACCGGGTACGCCACGCTGGAAGTCGCGGGGAAGCAGGTCCGCGCGTTGGCCATCCCCGGCATGGCCCACCTGACGGAGAAGGTCAAGGCGATCTTCTTTCTCGGAACTGGCGCGGAGCTCTTGGGTCTTGGTTTCATCATCGGCCTGCGATACGCGTCCATCATATGTGCGGGCTCATTCATGTCGTGGTTTGTGATTATCCCGCTGTTGGCACCGCTTGAGCTGAGCGCCCTGCGACAGCTTAACCCGGAGCTTCTGGGGACGTCAGCGGAGGAGATATTCCGTGCGATACCGAGGAATATAGGCATCGGTGGCATCTTTACCGCCGGCCTTCTGTCAATCTTCAAGATGGGCAAGGTGATAGTGACGGCGTTGCGCCAGGCCCTTGGGGGCCTGCGGGGCTCAGCAGGCACTGCGGGGAAGCGCGACCGCACCGATGAGGATATAAGTTACCCCACTCTGCTGGTCATCGGCATTCTCACGACGGTCGCCATAGCTGCCTATTTCCGAGGCGTTGTCCTGCGCGGCATGCCCGACGCCACGACTTTGACGCTTATTTCGGTCGTGCTGGCCTTAGGCATCGCCTTTCTGTTTACCACAGTGTCCGCCTGGGCGATCGCCATGATATCCGTCACACCGATTTCGGGCATGACGGTAACGACGATCATCATCACGGCAGTGGTCCTTCTGGCTGCGGGTCTGCCTAAAGATGAAAGTGGGATGCTGGCGACGCTTCTAGTTGGTGGTGTCGTGGCTTCGGCACTGTCGATGGCAGGAACGCTTGTTACCGAATTCAAGTTGGGGTACTGGCTCGGGGCGAGCCCCAAGAAGATTCAGTGGAGCGCACTAATCGCAGCGGTTCTGGCCTCGGCACTGGTCACAGCTACGATCATGTTCCTCGCACGTACGAAGGGTTACGATCCAGTGACCGACCCGGGTGCTTTGGCCGCCCCACAGGCCAACGTCATGGCAAGCGCGCTGCGTAGCTTCATAGGTGGTGGCCAGGTCCCTTGGCTCGCCTATGGTGCCGGCGTGGTTGTTGTCTTGGTAGTGGAGCTGGTAGGTGTCTCGGGGCTCGCCTTTGCATTGGGTATGTATTTGCCTATGGAGCTCAACACCCCCATCCTGATTGGAGCTCTCGTGGCCACACTTGTCAAAAAGAGCGGGCGTACGGATGAGAAACTGTCCAAAGCACGAAGCGACAAGGGGATTCTAATCGCCTCCGGACTCATCGCCGGAGGCGCGATAATCGGTGTGCTGCAGAGTATGCTTACGGCGTTGGACGACGAGTACCTCACGCGCGTCAAGCTCATGGAGTGGCTGGAGATACCTAATCACCTGATCGAAGGAGGAACGAATCCCGACGCATACCTGCGCCTGTGCAACTGGCTTGGACTTCTGGCGTTTATGGCCCTGGCCTGGTTTACTTACTGGGATTCCTGCCGCGCAAGGCCCGATGAGAGAGTGCCCGAGCTCCACATGTAGCTCGCCTTCGGAGCGTCAGGTGCTTGGCCCACGGCTTGCAGTCGCGGGGGCGATTTGACAGGGTGAATGCCTGCAGCGTCCGGTGCTATCGGCCGATGGCCTCCGTGCGCTCACGGGCGGTACTTGGAGGTCGGAGGTATCTCAGGCGGCGAGCACCTCGAACCCGGCAATCGTTATGTCGTCCTCCGGGTTGAGCGAGCCGACGTCATCGTCCAACTTGGCCTCCACCTCGCGGAGCATCTGCGTAAGCGGAAGGGCGGCCGTTTCCTCGAATACCCTGCGGTAAGCGGTGGTGTCGAGCGGACCGTCGTTGCCTCGCTGAAAGGCAAGCTCCACGCCATCCGTATAAAGCAACAGCTTGTCTCCGGCGGACATCTGCGTCTCGAAGGTGGGAAACTCCTGTCCCCTGGCAAGACCAAGCAGGCCGCCGGAAGCCTTCAACTCACTCAGCGCGCCTCCAGCGGTGATCAAGAGCGGATAGGGATGCCCGCCGCGGGCGTATTGCAGGGTGAGGTTCTTGTGATCGAACAGGCAGTAGCAGACGGTGACGAACTGGCAGTTCGGCAGCGCCTGATCCACGAGGGCGTCATTCAATGCCGTCATCGTCTCGGAAGGGCTGAAAACAGTGTACCGATCGCCGTGCACCTGCTTGGGCACGATGGCGCGTCTGATGAACATTGTCAGCAGGCTGGCAGCCATCCCGTGCCCTACCGCGTCTGCTACGTAGATCCCCGTGTAGCGTTCGTCGACGCGGAAGACGTCGAACGTATCGCCGGAAACCCATGACGCAGGGCGGTATATCGTCGCGAAGTGAACGTTGTGTATCGGGCCGTCTATCCGAGGGAGGAAATCCCTCTGAAGACGTCCGGCAAGCTGCATCTCCTGTTCGAACTCTTGGAAGTGCTCGTGCAGGCGCTTCCCAAGGCGCTCCATGGTGCGTAGTTCCATCTCCATACGCTGGAAGTGGAAGTGGTAGCGCTCGATCATTGCAAACCGACCTCGGAGCTCTGCGATGGATGTGTGGCGGTCGACGACGTCAACGAGGGACATCCTCGGCGCGGCCGTCGGGCTTGCGCTATCTGCAAGCACCACCGCAGCGATGCGTTGGGCGTGGACCAGCTTCATCAGATCGGCAAAGGCCCCGTCGCGATCGCGAGCCTCGCTCGGGTTCGCGGGCTCCGGGAGCAGGACTGCCGTGATTGACCCGCTGCGCACGGCATCAACCCCGTCGCGGTAGTCTCGCGCGGTGACTACGTCCCAACCCAACCCGTCAAAGAGGTCACTGGTTCCTTCGGGAAGTGGCTGGTCGAGTGGGTTGACAATGAGGGCCCGCATTCGTGAGTCCGACCTGCCGCCCGGCGAATCCGACGCCGCGGCAGATGCGCGAACGGCGCTCCCGTTCACGCTGAAGCCTTGCCCCTTTCCGGATGGACGTCCAGCCGCCGCACGGGCCGCTACGCCACGAAGGCCGTCGCCATCGTACGGCAGAGCGGCATTATGCCACATCGACCATTGCAGCCCGTGACCCAAGCGGCAACAGCACGGACGCTGAGAGCAGCCGTACCCAGCAATCAGTGAACACCTTATCGGAATGCCTGATGGCCACCGAGACGAGGCGGGCGCGCGGCCTGATGAGGTTCCTGCACGATTGGGGAAGGGATGAACGGGTGTATCGGCAAGCCGACGCATTTGGCAAGTATGACGGTATCTACGCGGGCGTGGCCGGTGGTTGCGTCACGGAGGCAGCGTGCTGGGGGCATGCACGCAGAGTTCTACGACGCGAAGAACAGCTATCCCGCCGTCGGTGCCCAGGCTCTGGCGTACATCCGGCCCCCGTACGACGTCGAGACTCAGGCGAAGAAAGAAACCAAGCAGACGGCAAATCCGGCACGCGTCAACGAGGCATTCGGTCGGCGAGTATACCAGTTGCTCGCCGAGAATCGTGTTCGGCTGCGAGAGAAGCCGGCTGTACCGCGGCTTGCGCAGCTCTGGAAGTGGCTGGAATCACAACAGGTCGAGTGCGCTGGTCCGTTGTTGCCCAAGAGTCCGATGGGCCAGGCGACTAAGTACGTACTCAATCAGTGGGATGCCTCGTGCGTGTACACCACGGACGACGGCTGGCAATCGACAACAACGCCGGCGAGGACGCCCTGCGCCGGGTGGCCGTGGGCCGCAAGGACCGGCTTTCTGTCAGCTCGGACAACGGTGGGCCACATTAACGGTGGCCACATTACAGTAGATAGCGAAGGCGCTCACGGACCGGGGTGTGCCTACCAGGACCGGGACATAGGCCCGGTGGACGCACCAGACCGTGGCGGGAATACTCTATTAAACCGTCGACTGGAGCCGGTTAGAATTGCAGCGCATCTCTTGCATGACGGCTAGGCTCTGGCATACACTTAGAGGCAAGCAGGCTCTTCACTGGACCCCCCGTAGTTGAGCGTGGTCTAACATAGTGCGGACGGCCGTGATCTTGATTGCGATGAAAGATCAGGAGTTATGCCTTGTGTTCGCGTGGAACGGACTGCACTGACTGCGGTCCTGTCGACGTAGGATTGATGGGAGGCACCAATTGGCCATCGTTGGCTGGAACGTCTTTCTAGTGGCTGCGTTGCTGCTGGTTCGCAAGCCAGGCGCGTCCGAGATCATATTCCATACGAGCGGCCGCTTGAGGAGGGCAATCATGTCGTGGCAAACTTGCTCACTGTTGCTGATCTACTTTGCTGTGCGGCGGTTTGCCGGGGCTCCAGCGGCAGCCGCGGACTCAGACACAGGCTTGGTCAGCGTCTGTACGCAGAACTCCGAGTGCAACGACGATAATCCATGCACGGAGGATGCGTGTGACCCGGAGGGGCAATGCTCCAACTTTCCCAACTACGACGTAGTTGTCGAGTGCTGCAATCCCACTAACGGGTGGCTGACTATCATCGAATGCGATCTGGCGCACTGTTACGATACCACTTGTTTCCCGATGGGCTGCACCTGCTGTGATCGTCCCGGGGGCGACCCCTGCGCCGAGGCGGTTGATCCGACCATCCCGGCCAGTTCGAACTGGGGCGCTGCGGTTATGGCGCTGCTGGTCGTCACGGCGGGCAGTCTGCTTACTAGGCGGATACCTCGTCCATCGACAGGCGGCTGAGCGCGGCGACTCCAAACGACCGAATCGCGCCGGCGGGCGTCTTACGGGAGCAGCGCGTGAGACGTCGGATTACGTTCGTAGTCGCGCTAAGCCTTGGGGTTAGCCGGACACTTTCGGAATCTCGAGCACATCGCCTTTGCTCAAACCCAGGCGGTGCAGGACATCAGCGTTGGTCTCGATGGCGTACCTGTATGGTGCCCCCGGCGGATACTGATTGTGCCGGGAGTCCAGCGCAGCCATCGTGTACACCCTGACTACTTTCCCGTTCCGGTCGATATAGGCTATGTCCAGGGGGAAGCGCGTGTTCTTCATCCAGAAGCTACGCCGCGTGGAATAGGCAAACACGAAGAGCATCCCGCGCTCGGTTCCGTCAGGCAGCGGCGCCATGTCCTCGCGATTCAGAAACATCAGCCCTTTGTTCTGCTCGTCAAAGCTGTCAGCGATCCATAGCTCGAATTGCTGTCCCTTGATTGTCATGCGCACGGTGCCCAGTGCGTCAAGCTTGTTGGGCTCAGTGGGAGCACAGCTCATACTGCCCACGGCGGGTAGAAGGGCCAACGTCGCCGCCGAGGCGGTTCGTGCCTTCATGCGTCAGCCTCCTTATCCGCCAGCCACGCCGCGCGCGGGTCATGCTCCCGGTCGGACGTCGCGGATCTACGACGGGCGACCATCTCTCGTGTGTACCAGATGTCCTTCATAGCCAGCGCACAGAGCCAAAGCGCCATTCCCATGATGGCCGTCCAATAGACCATGGAAGCCCACGGATGATTCCGCACGTCGACAGCGTAGGCCCCTAACGCGAACATCACGGCCAGCACCAGGCTGATTGCCCCGCCGAGCTGTCGCCACGGTCGACACCCGCCCACGGTGTCGCCGCGTCTGTCTCTCCGGTACGCCGGTTTTCGCAGGTAACAGTATGCCAGTATGCCGCCGGCGACCAGGACGCCTAGCGTGTATACGAGCTTCAGCGTCGATGAGCTCATGACCCGTCCTCACTGCGCAGTTGTGCCAGGCGGGTTTCTATCAACTTGCCGATGATTCTCGGATCTGCTTTGCCGGCAGATACTTTCATCACCTGCCCCCGGAGGAACCCCGCGGCGGCCTCGGCCTTCTTTGGGTTGGCCAATGCATCCCTGACAGCACGTGCATTGTCAGCGAAGGCCTGTTCCACCCATCGCTCAGCCGTTGCGTCGTCCTGTACTTGAACCATCCCCAGCTCATCAGCAAGCCTACCCGGAGACTCCGGTCGCTCCAGCATCACCTCGGCAAGCTGGTTGGCCGTGGTTTTGTTGATCGTGCCCTTAGCCGTGATCACCGCGAGTTCAGCGATCCGCTCGGGTTCAACGCCGAGATCCGTGACCGCGACACCACGATTATTGGCGAGCCTCAACCACACGTTGACGAACTGTTTACCCACGATATCCGGCGGCCCGCCTGCCGTTAGGACCTGCTCGAACAGATCGGCGGTCTGGCGATGGGCGGTGATCGTATCAGCGTCCTTTGGCGGCAGGCCGAACTCATCCACAAACCGATTACGGCGCGCGACGGGTAGTTCCGGAAGCGTCGACCGCACCGTTGCAAGTGCCGCGTCGGTGACCTCAGCTGGTACCAGGTCCGGCTCTGGGAAATAGCGGTAATCGTGCGCCTCCTCCTTCCCTCGCTGGTACTCCGTCACTTCCTGCTCGTCGTTCCACCCCCGGTTTTCGTTGGCCGCCTTGCCCAGCACATAGTCATTGTCCTGTTCCCACGCGATCAGCTGCCTCTGGGATTCGTATGCCACCGCCCGTCGCACCGACCGAAAACTGTTGAGGTTCTTTATCTCGACTATGGGTGTGCGGTATTCGGCACCGTCCACGTCTATTGCGACGTTGATGTTAGGCTCAAACCTCATTTGCCCCTTCTGCATGCTGGCCTCGCTTATCCCGAGGTATTTTACCAGCCGCTGCAGCTCCGTACAAAACGCATACGCCTCATCAGCAGACGTGAGATCAGGTTCCGTCACTATCTCCAGCAGTGGCGTGCCCGCGCGGTTGAGATCCACCAGCGTGCACCCCGACGCGTCATGGATGTTCTTTCCGGCGTCCTCCTCAAGATGAGTGCGCTTGATCCCGATGCGTCGGGTTCCGCAGTTACACGGGAGAACGAAATAACCGCCCGACGCCAACGGCAGATCATACTGGCTTATCTGGTAATTTTTCGGCAGGTCGGGATAGAAGTAACTCTTGCGATCCCATTTGGTGTGTCGGGCGATGCGGCAGTTCAAGGCTACACCGGCGAGAAGGGCGAGGCTGAACGCCTGACGGTTGAGCACGGGAAGGGCGCCGGGATGTCCCAGGCAAACGGGGCACACGCGGGAATTCGGTGGGGCGTCGGTGCGGACCTCACAACCGCAGAGCAGCTTGGTCCGTGTCTGGAGCTGGACGTGGATCTCCAACCCCACGATTGTTCGTGCCTTGGCTTTCGAATCGCTCATGACCATGTCATCCGTACCGTGCTCGGAAGCCCCTCATACCATGTTACGCCGAGCCCTGCGGCAAGGCGAGCCATATGACGTATGGGTGCCCAGATCGCCGCATGTGGGCCTCAACCATACGAGCACGCGTGCACCGGCACGCCAGGCCCTGCATCCGACCGGCACCGCTCGACTTATCAACTGGTTAGCGGGGAAGGACTGAGCGAGGGACCACGACTTCGCTGGATTCGCGTCGGCCGGCCGTCGCTCGCACGCCGGGGAACGACTGCTCGACGGCTTGATGGCGCCTCCGCTGCATCGCCTCGAGGGCCGATCCGATAAGACATGCATGGACGGTACTGCAAGCACGTTGCAGGATCGGGCCTTCGAGGGCGCGCGCGCCGCCGAAGTACCCCGCGTAGGCCGGAAGGCAAAAGCCGTGAGGCGCTGTCTTTCGACATCTTCGCGCCAAGCGTGGGTGATGGCACTGGTGCTGGGCGCCGCGGTCGTTGTGATCCACCGTATCAATCCGCGTTCGCTCATTAACTACCATGGCCTGGTGCACACTGCGATAGTCTATTCCGTGCTGGATACCGGCATACCACCGGACAACCCGATGGCCGCCGGCTTGCCTCTGCCCTATTACTGGGTCTACCACGCCGTCCTCGCGGGAGTGGTGCGTCTTGTGGGTTGTCCCCCTGTTGCCGCTGCCGAGATCGTCAACGTAGCGGCGCTGCTGGTGATGGTCATTGTGTTCGGCTCGCTTGGGCGGGTTTTGCTCGGTAGGGCCGGCGGAGGCTTGCTGGCACTGGGCCTTGCATTGTTCGCCGTCAACCCGCTGGGGCCGCTTGTCCTGGTTTTCAACCTGTCCCGCGGCTCGGTTGACCTTGATGTCGGGGCGTTTACGCGCAGCCCCGCGCATCCAATTCTGCGCGCGATGTACCCCAACAGCGACGTGCGCTGGGGAGGCGGCTTTTTCGAGTATCTTGAGCCGTCTTCGCGTTGTGTGAGCTACGTGGCGGCGATGCTGACCGTGTGGCTATTCTGCTGCTGGCAGCGGCGCGCGAACCGCCTCCACGGTGTCGCGCTTGCGTTGGCGACATGGACTGCGTGCGCAATGAACCCGATTGTAGGAACGGGTGTTGCGTTTGGCTTGAGCGTCGGGTGGTTAGTAGTCGCGTATCTGCGGCGGACTCGAGAACCCGGAGCTGCTGCGCCCGGGTGGATGCCTGTCGTGTGGCTTGCCGCCGGAGTGCTTGTTTCGCTTCCTACCTACGTTCATCTTATCAACGGTGATCACGTCGGGCTGCCTGTCGAGACGTCGGTGTCGACTCTCTCATCAAAAGGCGCGGTTATCGCGTGGCTCGCGCTGGTCCCGGCGGGATTGACGCTGCTCGCACATCGGCGTGGCCTGCTCAAGGATCCACGGCTCGAGACGCTGGCATGTGCAGGCGTTGCACTCCTGGTTGTCAGTTGGGCCACCTCCGTCTCGATGGGCCGAGAGCATTGTTTCTTCAATCTCGGCATTTACCTGCTCGCTCTCCCTGCGGCGGCTGCCTGTACGCTGCCCGAGCGCGTAAAGGGGGGCGCCCGCGTGGCATCGCGCTGTCGAGCGCGCTCGACGCGGCGCTGGGTGTTAGTGTCGATTGCACCGGCGGCCTGCCTCACCATAGCGGCATTCCTATATCGTAGGCCGATCCCACTTCGAACCGACGGTATCATCATTCGAGATACCCGCGACTTCGATCGGGCGGCAGTCTACGCGTGGCTTGCGTCGCACACGCCTGCCAATGCCATGCTTGTTACGGACGTGCGTGACGGGAAGCAAACGGCGTTTTACGGGCCTGAGAGTGAAATACCCGCAATGACGCGACGGGCACTTTTCATCGACGTGCCCGGCTGGTGTTTGCCCTCCGACCCGCGTGTGGTTAAGCGTCGCCACATCGCGGCTGCGATATTCGACGGCAGGTTGCTGAGCGGTCCGCAGAGGCAATACGTGCGAGCGCTGGGGAGGCCGCTATACGCAATGTGCCGCGGTAAGGATGATGACGTGCATCTGGCCCGCACGTCCGCCCCGCGTCTGTTTCGTGCGGGCAGATACTCAATCTACCGTGTGGATGTCACGGATGTCGCACTGTCGGTTTGCCGGATCCCATGGCCAACTCGCAACAATCGCGAGTCACTCCTTGGGGGCTGAAACTGATCGTCTCCCCGTCAGCGTTGACGTAGAGCCAGCATTCATCCCGGCTAGACGCGTTCCAGTCAGCCTGCGCTCGGGCCAGTCCGTCGAACCGGAACTTGCCGAACCTTCGGAATCTTTCCCATCCTGTTGCGGTGATTACGCTCTCGCGCCCCGCACGCTGAAACTCCCTCGGGTGCATGCCCGTGAATGCAGCGATGTACAGGGAGGGGAAGTGGCCGGGGCTGTCGATGTAGATACGTTCGTATCCCTGTCCGTGGACGCGAAGCCACTCGCCGATGCGGACGAGCTTGTTCTGGCCAGCAGCGTCATGCCACTGCGGGTGAACGACGTACTGACAGACGTTGTAAACGCCCAACGTCGCTATCAGACCGGCAACGACGGCGTTCGCAAAACGGGGGCGCACGGACCTCGCCAGCGCGGGGCAGCAGCCCCGCACGACTGCTCCGAGACCGACGACACCAAGGGCACAGATAACCGGGTAAAGCGCCCAGACACCGGAGGCTCGAATGATGCTTGGATACCCCCTGCTTGCTGCCGCAGGTAGTATGCAGATCGCCACGCCCGCCAACAGAATAACGTATACCGTTTCTCGCCGAACCAGCGCACGGTGCAACCCAAACGCGATACCGAGGTACAGAAAGGGAAGCGCCGCCAGGCTCAGACGTGAAACGGTGAGATGTTCGTACTCTCCCACCGAGAAGAACAACATTCGGGCATCGAAATGGTCCATGAATGCGGTCGCGATCGTCTCTATCCACCATTTCAGCCCATGGTGTAGGCTGTATGCGACATTGTCTGCACGGGCAAAGAACTCCACGGGGTGGTAGATCATAGCGCAGAGTTGCGGCAAGGCCCCGACACAGGCGACCGACGAGAACAAGGCGAAAGCTGCGGCGGCTCGCCCGGGGGTTCGCTGGCGCCAGCCGATATGCCAGGCGATCAGTGATCCGCCTAACATCACAAAGAGCGGACCGGTGAGCCGCTGAGCGCCGTACGCGTTGGTCGATAGACCTGCGACGAGCCCAGCAGCGCAAATCCACGAGAACTCCAAACCAAGCTGCCTCCCGTTGCGGCTTCTACATGCTCTACCTCCGCCTCCTGACCTCGGCACAGAACGGTAAAGCAGATAGACCGTGAGAATCGCGAAAAACGCGGGCAGAGACGCTCCCTCATGTGCTTGCCGCCCGTACTGAATCAGAATCGGAGAGAATGTAGCAAACAGCAACGCCAACAGACCGCCGCCCCGTCCCAGGAGCCGTCGCGCCAACAAGAAGACTATTAGAACCGTAAGGGAGCCCGTGATGGCAGCGGGCATACGTCCAGCCCACGTGGAGAACCCCCATATTCCCGTGGTGACGGCAGCCAGGTAAGCGTAAAGTGACGGGCGGTAGTCCCCCGGGCCCATCCCGCGAACAAGCACAGGCCAGCGGGCTCCTGAACGATCCGCCCCTGTCGTCGCTATGCTGTAACCATCGTAGATGTTGGATAGCTCGTCCTGGTGCAGCGGCAGTGGATACCTCTCAAGGGCTGCGAATCTCAGCACCACCGCCGCCAGGACGGTGACGACCACGACTGCACGATATGCACGTACCTGACGCGTGTCGTTCGGGTCGGAGGGTGAGAGCCGTGCTGGATACGCAGTCACTGTAGCGGATTCTCAACTGTCGATCATCCCCGGCGATTATCGGAGCACACGCGATGCACCTGAAGACACGGCGGAGATCCTCGCGACCTGGACCGTCGGCCATGGGGACGCTGCACAACGACTCGCTTCACGTCCTCAGCTCGCGCCTTCGTCAAGGTACGTGTGGAAGTGACAGCCTTGAGCATCCGATAATGGTTGCGTGTCGTTAGCGCGTAAACCGTGGGAGAGCAAAGAGCGCTGTTCTGCGTGGGTGGCGACTTGAGCAGACAAAGGCGAGGAGGACGGCGTGTTTCTCACAGCCGGCAGACCGGCCCCATCACGGAGTAGCCCGCCAGCGCAGCGGCACACGCATCGGGTCGCGTTCCTAGACTGCACGCTGGTGCTGTTACTGAGCCTGGTTGCCGCGGCAACAGCGTTCACAGGGCGGCTCGGAAGAGCTACGCTCTGCACCGATTCGTACCAGTACGTTGCATCGGCCGAAGCCCTCCTTGATCCCGTTCAGATCCCGCATTTTGAGACGCGCAAGCCGGGGTATCCCTTTTTCCTTGCCGGGGTGAAGCTAGCGTTCGGACAACTCGGGTGGGTCGCCGTAGTCTGTCATTATGCATTGCTCGTCCTCCTCCCGCTTGCCGCATATGGGATGGGAATCCATTTGCATTCCCGCCTTCTGGGCTGGATGTCGGCTGTGCTTACGATGGCACAACTGCAGGGCCTGGTCTTTAGCAACTGGATGATGTCGGAAACGCTCTACACACTTATGTTGTCGTTCGCCCTGCTCGTGTTCTTTGTGGGCCTGCAAAAACCGGGCGGAGGGTTGCGGTTGTGCGCCTCCGGCTCCCTGCTGGGCGCGGCGTGGTTCACGCGAGGCGTAGCGGTCGCTGTGATTCCCGTGGCACTGGTCGCCGTCGCAATCGTCCATCGACACCGCCCTCGGCGCGCAGCTGCGCTATGCACGGCTTTCGTGTTCCCCTTGCTCGGGTTCTTCCTCTTGGAATGCTCCCTGAACCTCATGTTTTCCGGACAGTTCCGGGCGTCTACCGGAACGGGGGGATCATGTCTTTGGGCTCACAGGATGCGTGTTTTTCAGGGTGCGGGGTTCCCAGAGACAGCGGATGGGGTTGCGCTTCGCAGCCTGTTGCCGGAACGCAGCGAAGAAGAGGCCTACACCGCGAACTGCAGCGATCAGTGGGTTGCGTTTTATCGCGCCGTGCACGACAACAGGTGGAGCGAATGGGCGTTCGACGAAACTTGCCTTCGAACGGCGTTTGCGGCAATCCGCGCCGCTCCTACCCCCTTTGCCTTATACAGCACCAAGCTCGCGCTGTGGCATTTGTTCCGTCACGGCGACGGCATGGAGCTCTCTCCCGTGCCGGAAACGCATCGAGCCGGCCTGCTCTTACACCCCTATGCCGACGCGCGTCTACCCAATCCGGACCCGCTTGCCTGGAACGCCTACTGGTCCGTACCTCACTTATCCAGGGACGAGTCCGTTCGTTTGATAGAGCGAACAAAAACGGAGGCAGCGCGCCGCGCTCCCTTCGCTGGTACCGGCATCTGGTCGGCGCTTCGTTACTGGAAGACGCTGCCTGTGGTCGTCGCGGTTGTCGACGTCATGACTCGCTGCGGCGATCTTTGGCCCGGTTTTGCCCTGCTGCTGTGTGGCTTCCTCGGGCTCAACCGGGCAACGTGCTACACCTTGGCTGCGGCGTACATAGCCGAAGCGATCCTCCTAGGCGCAATGACAATCACCAACTCGCGCTATCAAACGGTGTGGGTGGTCTTCGACACCACGTTGGCGGCAGCGGTCCCCGCGGGAGTCGTTGCCATGATCGCTGCTCACCTGCGCGCGTGGAAGGAGACGGTCCGTGCCGAACGCTCAGTGGATGTCGGCAACGCCCGGTAATCGAAGGCTCCGGGCCTTCATCTGCCACCTGAATCAAGCCGGCAGCATCCGTTCCTGACGCCTCAAGTACCCATAAAGGCCGTCCGAAAAGAGAGAGGCGACTCCGGGAGCCTCCGGACGCGCCTCTTTGACGTTGTCAACAACCGCCGCGTGCGCGGCGAAAGCACCGGCACGCACAACGCAGTGGAACGGTTTTGCTCGGGTCGCCTCGGCTCACGGAACCGGCGGACAGAACATCCAGTGTCACGAAGGGGCAACGCTTACACCCAGGACCGCGTATCCGTAGGGGCGGCGGCAAGTGCGCCGACCGGCGGTGCCGACGATACTCGCCCGCTAGCTGAAATCAGCAAGAACCTGCATGAATGTCTCCGGATCCTCGGGTTACACCGGTGGGCGTTCTTCATCCCATTCTGTCTGGTTGCGGGCGGGGTGTTCATTCTCAGCCTCTACTACCCCAGAACATACTGGGCTTCCACAACCTTTGAACGAAGGAACGACCCCATCTTGGCCGACCTGGAGATGTCGCAGGGGGCGGCCATGTTCAAACTCTTCTCCACGACGATAGCCCGCGACATGACCTCGCTCGAGTACATGACTGAGGTTATCGACAGAATCGGTCTGATTGACGCTTCCATGCGCAACGACGACGACACGTTGACCGAGGCTGGGTTGCAACACCGCAGGGCTCTGGCCCACGAGTTGGGGCGTAGGATAAGCCTGAAGACACGCCAGCCCAACGACCAGGTTGATATCATCGACGTCACTTATACGGGCCCCGACCCCAACATTGGGCAGAAGCTCCTGGATGCGATTAAGGCCGTTTATATCAGCCGTACCATGGATTGGGTACAACAGCACTTGGACGGCCTACGCGATTATTACGCCGCTGAGCGCGCTGAAGCGCTGGAGGAGCTGCGGGCGGCAGAGCGAGAGCAGACTCGCCTGCGACTTGAGAATCCTTTACTCGACCCCCGGGATCCGGGAGCGATTTCAGCCAAGATCTTTCAACTCGAGATGGAGAAGGGTGATCTACTCAGACGACGACGGGAGCATCAGACCGATCTCGAAGCCCAAAAGCAGATGCTAGCAGTGTTGGAGTCAGGCAGCGCCTCAGACGACCACGGGCAAGGGACCGACAAGCCCCCGACCTATATAAGCCCGGAAACTCGTCACCTTCTCGGCGTGATCGACGGGATTGACAAGCAAATAAAGACACTCACGACGACGCGCGGGATGACACGCCAGCACCCGGAGATCCAGGAACTCCTGGCGTCGCGCCAACGGCGCAGCGCGGATCTCGAGGCGCAGCGTGCCCGCGATCGCGAGTATGCGTTGCGAGCAGGTCAAGCGATCGAAAGCGCTGCGCGTGCGAAGCTCGCTAGCCGTGTTGAAGTACCTCCCGCCTTGGCCGGCGAACAGGCACGTTTGCTCGCTCAGATCAACGGCAAGGAGGCTCAAATCGCGGACCTCGACCTGAGCTTGGAACTCAACGAGCGCAAAACGCTCCAACTGACCGAAGCCAAAACGCGGGTCTTTGCCCTGCAGGAAGCCTACGCCGACAACGCCGGGCGGATCGCAAAGGCCAGACAGCGTTACGGCTCACACGTCGCCATGCTCGGGAAGATCGAGCCTGCGATAAGGGTGAACCGTCAGAACAAACTGCTGCACTGGTCGCTGGGCGAGCCGGCGCGCGGTCGGTACACCCCTATCGACCCGAAGGCCAAGACGATCGTCCTTCTGGCACTTCTGGCCGGGGCGGTCGCGGGGGTTGCCTTTGTCATCCTGGCGGAGGTCTTTGATCACGCATATCGCTGCGCTGCTCAAGTGTCGCGCTCGCTCGGCATGCCTATCCTGTCGACGATCGATGAGATAATAACAGCGCGGCAGAGACGACGGCTGTTGATCAGGCGAGTAGTGCTGGTGCCGGTTGTCGTAGCTATCTGCCTGGGCTTTGCCGGGGTCAGCGGATCACTCGCCTATGTGAGCCTGCAAATGCCGGCGACCTACCGCAAACTACAGGGATTGCCCCGGTCCGCCTTCGAACTTCTCGCATCGAACGAACGGTCTCGTGAACGTGCGGTGCTCGCCGACTTACCGTCTTCCTGAGCGCCGTGTCCCATACGCCCGTAAGCGTCCGGCGATACGCCGTGCGAATGACTTAACACGAAGCCGAAACGGCGTGCGCAATCCCGCGCCGCGGATCCGAGCCGAAAGCGCGGGGTGCGTGCACCGGTACTTGTCCGACGGGTGTGGAAAGACGGGTGAAGTCGTGCGCGGTCGTATAACATCGCGGGACGTGCGGCTAGGCGGCAGCCATGCGATCGCGCATCATGCTGAATATGTCGTTCAGGCAGCGAACGCGTTGAATAATGTCCTCAGGCAGTTCCTGCCTGATGATCGACTCAATAGTGGCGACCATATGTACGGCATCGAGAGAATCGATTCCGATTTCGGCGAGCGGCTTGGTCAAATCGATCTGGTCGACGGGAATCTGAATGGCCTCGGCAACCCATTCCAGGATTTCGTTCCTTGCAGCTTCAAACCCTTTCATCTCCGGAGCTCCTGTGCTGTTTCGGCGCTGATGTCCTCGCAAGCACCGATCCCTGCACGCTTCTTCAGACCGTTTAGCGGGTATTCTACATTCTCTGCCATCCATGCCGCTACCGTGTCACGCCAACGGCCGTACCCGTCACTCTCTGTATCGGCCCGAACCAGCAGCTCGACCCGGTCACACTCGCGAATAGAGGCGTACGCTGCCTCCCGAATGTCGGGGTCGAGACTGGCCATATCACGTTCAAATTGATCGAGGTCGTTTAACGATCGCGCCTTCAGGGCAAAGCACATTCCCAGGTGGAAATGACCGTGCCACGCCTTTGGAAGCTTGCGCCCCAGCTCGCGTGCAACCTCCAACTGGTCCGGGTTGACGAAGACGGCAGCTAGGCCAACGCCGGCCGCCGCATCAGCTGCTTGTTCATCCAGGTTAGCTATGTGTCGGATCAACAGCTCGGGTCGGCCACCAAACAGAAACCACATGGCGCGCCCCACACCTTGATACGCTGCGTTTCTAGCGTAGCCGTCGAGCTCGTTCAACGGTGCCAAGCCGTCCTGCCCGCGCCCACGCGGAAAGTCGAAGAACGCGTGTTTGAACCCGTACCCGTCATAGCACAGGTATCGATGCAACGGATCGAGGTCTTGCGTAATCCGCAGGAGCTGCTGCGGGCTATGCCTTCGCATGCCCGACCAGAAGCCCAGCCCCACATAGTACAGGTACCGGTACTGGGGACGCTGTTGGACAAGCTCGCCCTCGAACCGCCCGGCGTCGTAGCGAAACAAGTGCCGCAGAGTGTAGCCCATGGCGAGCCCCTCCTCGGCGAACGGGCGATACAGCACCGGGAGAGAATCGCAGTAGCCCCAGCACGCGGCCAGGGAACGCTTCATGATCATCGCATTGAACCCGCCGGCGAAACTGCGCAGCAGCGTGTCAACGCGTTGCGCAGCAGACGCGGTCGCCACCTGCAACCCCAGCCGTTTTACCGTCATCCGTTGCGGGCGTATCGCAAAGAGAGCGAAACCCAGGCGCCACCAGCCCGTAGACCACAATAGTGCGGTCGCCAGAACTACGGTGAGGGCAGTGTAAACCGTCAACCCCATGTCGACCTGCATCGCCTTATATGGATTGCATCCAAACAGGCTCTCGCACCGACGCGCGGCAAGATAAGGAGCCTCTTCCTCCCACCGATTGCGGGAGCATAGGAGGTCATTCCATCTGGCAGCCGGCTACGACGGCAACCACAGAGCGAAACCGCTGGCGCCGCCCTCCACAGGCACTGCCCGAACACCTCCCCGTATTGTAGCATCCGTCATACACAAATAATAGACCGGTCAAACTGAAATCTGTCAGGAAAATTGGATTTATTGGGCCTCTCAGCCACGTTAAATCACCGTGCACGATCCGCGGCCGCAGATCCGAGCCCCCGTGCGCAGGCGTAGGATTCCTGCGCCCACCCTTGCGCTTCGGGCTCGCAAAAACACCGAGTCGCCACGCACGCGTGATTCGCCTGAGCAGAGTTGCCTCTAGGGCGTGCGTCACGTAGTATCCCGCTCCACGCTTGGCGCTTAGGTTCGTCCCTTTTTCGTGGCAGGCACGCAGTTGGCTTGGCTTTATCGGGCTTCGATTCGACATCCGAAGACTATGATCGCTCTCGCGCTGGCGCTCACGCTGGCAGTCGCGCCGGGGACTCTCCGCCTGCAGCTCAGAACCGACGGACACGCCCTGGTCCCGCACGATGCGCCGGAGATCCGGCTCGACCGCTCAATTCGGGACGAGTTCGGTACCGAGGACCCTGTGGTCGTGCTGATCACGTCCGATCACCCGGCTGGCATCTTCAACGCCCACACCGTCAAGCTCGTCCAAACGCTAACGGACAGGTTTGCGACGATCGAAGGCGTCCGTCGTGCTGATGTCTTCAGCCTTGCGACGGAGCACGGACATCGAGTCCGGCAGGGGACGTTGCATTTCCGCCGCCTCCTCGAACCCATGCCCACTACCAGAGAACAACTGGATACACTGCGCGATGATCTGAGAGTTCTCGAGCTGTACACCGGCACCCTCGTGTCGTACGACGGCACCGCTACTTCAATTCTCGTCGGCACGCCGCACGGTGTGAACCGTATTGAGCTGTGCGAGACAATACAAGGAATCATCGCCAGTCAGGGCGACATCCCCGAACAAACGCACATCATCGGTGCCCCAGTTGCTGAGGCGCTGTTGGGTTCCCATTTACTGGAGGACCTCGGTGTGCCGTCGGCCTGGCTCGGATTCACGCCCTGGGGCGGCAGCGACAACGACGCGTGGCATTGGCCCACCACCCTGCACGAACTTCGTCGATTCCTTGGCCACAACGCAGGACTTGTGCCAATCGCGCTGGCAGTGATGACCATAGTCTTCGTTTTGTGCTTTCGCAGCGGACCTGCAGCAGTTCTTCCTCTGATGGAGGTCGGGGCCTGCCTGGTGGTGGTGTTCGGCCTGATGGGATGGTTCGACGTTCCGATCTATCTGACCATCGCGGTGATGCCGGTTATTCTTACGGCCATCGGCGTCGCGGATGAGATCCATATCTTCAGTCGGTACGCGGAGCTCATGCGCGCACGTGCGCTCAACGCGGAGGGCGTGGGTGCGGCAGACCGCGTACGCGTCGTGCTGGCTACGATGGATGAGATGTGGGTGCCGGTCGTCAAGACATCAATTACCACCGCGGTCGGCTTTCTGTCGTTCGCTCTTTCCCCTATCGCTCCGGTACAGGCGTTCGGCTTATTCACCGCTGTGGGAATCGTTTTCTGTATGCTGTGGTCCCTGACGGTTATACCTGCCCTTCTAACGCTTCTGAGAGTCGATCGGCTGGCCGGGGGACGCCGCGGAGGCGCTACCGGCGAGCCGACAATTGGCCGGCGCTTTTTCACGAAATGCGCGGCATTCACTCTTCGTCACCGTCTTGTCGCCGTAGGTCTTGCGGGCGCGGCCGTCATCGCAGCTCCCTTCGGAGTGCGGCGTATCGTCATACAGGACAGCTGGATCGACGGTTTCTCTCCGGACAGTGAGTTCTATCAAGCCACTCAACTGTTCAACCGGCAATTCCTCGGCACGCACATTCTCCTTGTGGTTGTAGACACCGGAGGCAGGGTCTTCACGGGACAGCTGGCCCCACGTGATATCAACCGCAACGACATAATGCTGCCCCCCGACCTTCTAGCTCAGCCGGAATCCCTCGTCGGGCGAAAGATCCTCCTTGAGATAACCGAGCGCCCCGGCGCCGAAAGTCAACGGCGACAGAGGCCAAGCCCGCGCAATAAATGGCTTGGCAAGATCGAGGCGGCGCGGCGCCGGGGCGGGCATATTGTCGTGACGACCGGGCGCGCACACGGTTGGGCCGGTCCGCTGCTGCGACTCACCGGATCGGAAAAGGTGCGCTTCGAGATTTCCGAACAGCCCCTGACCCACCCGGATGTCCTCGAACGCGTCGACAAGCTTGAGGAGTTCATTGAGCAGCACGACGCTCAAGCCGTGGGAGGTGTCATTGGGACCGCAGATTACATCCGTCTTACCAACTTCATTGCCCGCGGGCGGAAGGAGGAGGCGCGGCGCATCCCTGAGAACGCCGAGCGCGCGAACTGGCTCTGGTCGCAATACGAACGCATTCGTGGGAAGGACCGCCGCCGACAGATCATAGACCAACATTACAGCAGGTCTCTCGTCACCGTCTTCCTGAAGAATGCAAACTTCGTAGATACGCAGAAGCTGATGGACGACATCCGTGGTTACGAGCGCAGTAACCTCCGGCCTTGCGGCATAAAGCTCGCATTCGCGGGCGACGTCGCGGTCAGTCAGACTCTTATTGGTGCCATTGTGTCGACACAGACCATATCCCTTTTGGTATCGCTGGCTGGAATAGTCGTGATAACCGCAGTGATGGGCCGCTCATTTGTCTGGGGTTTCCTCTGCGTACTCCCGTGCGCCGTCGCGGTGCTGATCAACTTCGCCGTCATGGGGTGGGTAGGTATGCCGCTGGGAGTGGCAACCTCGATGTTTGCGGGAATGACCCTCGGCATCGGCGTCGACTATGCCATACACCTGATGGAGAGATACCGCCTGTCGTGCGCCCGCGGGCTGGAAGTCAACGCCGCGATAGTTGAAGCGGTGGGCGCCACCGGGCCCGCAGTATTCATAGACGCACTGGGTGTGGCTCTTGGTTTCGGCATCCTGACGCTTTCTCAGGTGCCAGCCAACGCACGCCTGGGCGGGCTGCTGATGCTGAGCATAGTCAACTGTTTCCTTGTAACCATGGTGCTGCTGCCGGCCCTTCTCGGACTTGTCTCACGGGACAGGCGCACCGACATTGGTCATCCGCTCGAATGAGCCGACCCGACCGACACAAGCGTAGCGCACGATTCTTCGAGTGCTCGACTCTGCCTGCCTCAGACGGCGCACGGGATGTTCGTATACACCGTTTCCCCCGAAGCAGGGTTGCATGGCTGCGCCGAGAAGTCCATTGCTGACTCGCGTGGTGCTGAATCGAGGTCTCTGAGCGTTGGCGCAGGCGTCGTGGCTACGCTGCGCGCTCTGGAGAAACGCAATCACCTTCGAGCGGAGAGTGAACCGCTGAAGCCCGGCCGGCAGGGGGATGAAACCCGCGCTCCGCCACCGGATTGTTTACTGACAATCTGAACCGAAACCCTAGCGGAGCAGGGATCCGCGAGAAGCTATACAGCCGTCCGATGGTGCGGCGCCCCAGTGAGTGACGCTCGCAACGGCTGGTCTCCCCGACGGCCTTTCAGGTTACATCGCCCGATGCAGCCGCACGTGGGTCTATGCCCAGGGCTTCCATTCGCCGGTACAAGCGACTTCTCGAGATACCAAGCATACGGGCCGCCAGCGTTCGCTGGCCGTTGGCGCGCCGCAGCGCACCGAGGATCTCCCGCTTCTCGATCGTAGTGAGAATCTGGTCGAGCGACCCGTCGCCCGTGTCGGTGTCGGAGTGCTGCCCGCAGACTTGCGATTGGTTGCCGGTTACGTTGTCAAGCGGTGCCACATCATTCTCCTGTAGGCTCAGTGAGCTACGTTGTACCGCCTCCCGAAATCCCTCTTCTCGTGCTTTCACTCGTTCCATGTCCCGTATTATACCGGCGAGCGATGCAATATCACAATAGCCGCCACAAGCGGCCGAATCGATATTGTTGATCAGGCATCACGCCGAATAATCAGCGATCCATGCCCGCTCCGGCTCGAGGATTATATGCAGCAGGCGATACTTTGTCATGACCGTGAGGCGATCCAGCTATAATCGTTTCCAAAATGATAGCACACGGTCAACTTCCCCTTTACTTCCAATGACAAGCGGCGTTCGCTCGTGGAGGTACGTAGGGCGCTTCTCGAGTATTCTTTGTTTACCGTCGCTTGCCGCTCCTCCAGCCTCTTCCGCAAGAAACGCGAGCGGGTTCGCCTCGTACAGCAGGCGTAGCTTTCCCTCGGGCGCTTTCTTA